>DATAZS010000509.1:0-43044 GCA_036271915.1 Polyangia bacterium | reverse complement strand
CCGTGAGGTAGTCCTGCGCGAGGTTCGTGCCCACATTCTGCGTGTCGGCGTTGTTCGTGAAGCCGTCGGCCAGCGTGTCGGGATCGAACTTCAGCGCGGGCTGCGTCTTGTCTCCGAGCAGATCGCGCACGGTGTTGTCGTACTCGACGTTCGACAGGCGACGCAGCGGCGCGCGCCCCGGCACGAGCGGCGCGATCGCGGCGTCGGCGCTACCGGCGTCCACGGCCGAAGCCCCGGCGGTGCCCGTCGTGCCGCCCGTCCCCGAGAAGCTCGGCTGCTGACCCGATGCGCTGATGACGCCGCGGCAGCCGCCTGCCGTCGCCAGGACGAGCGAGAGGAGCAGCGGCGCGGCGACGCCCGAGACGACGAAATGCACGCGCATCATCATTGAATGGCCGAACGACGCGCGATTCGTGCGCATCGCGTCCACTTTCTGGGTCGCACCGCCCGATTCCGCGCGATCACGCCCGAGTCCGAGATTCCCATGACACCCATGACAGGCCCACGGGGAGGGTCGGCGGACGCGCGGTGACCAGACGAAAAGTTTGCTTCAGCGCGCCGGTTGCCAGCCCTGAGCGCTCGAGGCCGGTGGCCGCGACGACGCGTGGGCCGGCGGCGCCGCCTCGGGCGCCGCGCGATCGGGCGGCACGGCGCGCGGGTGCCGCACGTCGAACGAGGGCCGCTGGTTCGGATCGCAGGTCGGGCCGAAGCCCGTCGCGTCGAAGCGATAGTGCAGCCGCCCCGCCGTGCCGTGCGCGACGGCCTCGACCTCGACGTCGTGCTCGCCCGCGCGCGACGGCGAGCAGTACGACAGCAGGTAATAGCGCCGCGACGACGCCTCGATGCGCGCCGCGATCTCGTCGAACCCCTTCTGGACGTCCGCGCGATCGTTCGACGCAAACGTACCCGAGCGCCCGATGCGCTCGAGCTGGCGCCGGTCGACCTCCTGGCCCACGCCGATGACGTAGGTCTCGAAGCCCGCGCCGTCGAGCGCGTGGCCGACGTCCTCGGGGCTCGCGCGGTGGGCGCGATCCGTGCCGTCGGTGAACACGACGAGCGTACCGAAGCGCAGCGGCACGGGCGCGTGCTCCATCTGCTGCGACAGCACGCGCACGCCCTCGATGACGCCGCCGTTGAGGTTCGTCGACGGATCGCGCGGCCGCCGCGTCGCGAGCGCGCTCACACCCGCGCGCACGTTCCCGCCGAAGCCGACGAGCGGCGTGAGGTGGGCGCTGCCGTCGAACGTGTACACGGCCACCTTCTGGTACGGCCCCACGCGATCGGCGAACGACGCCGCTGCCTGAATCAGCGTCGGCATGTCGCCCGAGTCGACGACGCTGCCGCTCATGTCGACGAGCAGCAGCGTGTAGTGGATGGCCGCGACCTGCTCCTGCAGGATCGTCTGCTTGCTCTCGAGGATCGAGACCGGCTGGCTGTCCTCATAGATGTGGAAGTCCTGCGGCGTGAGGTCGGCCACCGGCTCACCACCGCGCGTGTCGACCGTGAAGTACACGGCGACGTTCGACGGCTTGCGCACCGACGCGTCGACGAGCTGCAGCTTCAGCCCGGCGCATCCCGCGGACCACACCGACATGGCCGCACACACCCCCACCATGAACGTGTGACGCATCCCATTCATGCCGCCCGGCATACCACGAAGACCCTCCGGAATTAAGCTGGCGGCCCGGGGAGCCGAAGGAAGAGAAACGAATGACACGACGATCCGAAGGGACAGCGTTGTTGGTGGCCGCCCTCGCGGCTCTTTCCGGCGGCCGCGCCGTCGCCGCTCAACTGCCGTCGGACAAGAAGGCCGAGCCCGCCGTCGTGGGCGGCCCGAACGACGTCGAGTACCTGCGCACAATCCACGCGCACGTCCACAAGCGCTGGACCGACAACTTCCTCGCGCTCATCGGCCAGAACCTCGCGCTCGACAACCCGCTCAACGACGGCTCTCGCGTCGCCGAGGCGGACGTCGTGATCTCGGCGCAGGGCAAGCTCATCTCGGCGACGCTCACGAAGGTCTCGGGCTTCGCCGGCTTCGACGACGCGATCCCAGAGGTGCTCAAGGACAGCGTGCCCTTCCCCGTTCCGCCCGTCTCGTCGCGCTCCGACGACGACAACCTGCACCTGCACTGGGTCTTCGCGCGCGACGAGCGCCGCTGCTCGGGCATCACGGTGCTGCACGTCGATGATCCGCTGCAGATCGCGATCCCCAAGCTCATGAAGGCCGGACGTCGCGACGAGATCGTCGCGCGTGTCATCGCGGCGCGCGCGGGCGGCCTGCACGCCGAGCCGTCAGTGAGCGCGCTCGCGGGCGAGTGGCTGCGCGGCGCCCCGAAGGCGCCGTGGATGACGACGAAGATCGCGAACGTGCTCGCGAGCCGCGGTGACGCCGACGCCCTCGCGTGGCTCAAGGTCGACGTCAAGAAGCCGGCCGATGCGCGCGCGGCCGGCGCCATCCTCGCCGCGGATAAGGTCGCGATCTGCCCGCTCGTCAAGGCGAGCCTCGAGAGCGCGAACGCCGCCGAGCAGCTCACGGCGGCGCAGGCGCTCGCGACGTCGAACGAGACGGCGTGCGTCCCCGAGCTCGTCAAGCTGCTCGAGAACCCGAAGTCGAAGACGGACGTGCGCGTGGCCGCCGTGACGGCGCTCGGCAATGTCGACGACGACGCCGCGAAGACGGCCGTCGCGACCGCGACGAAGGACGACAACGTCGGCGTGCGCGCCGCGGCCTCGCTCGCCCAGGTTCGTCCGGGCGCGGGCCGCGCCAAGATGCTCGCCATGGTCCACCTGCTCAAGGACCCGGCCATCGAGCTGCGCACGGCAGGCTCGGCGGGCGTCGTGCGCGCGGGCGGCGACAGCGACTTCGACGATCTCTACATGCTCTTCCGCGACAGCGACCCGCGCCCCGCCGTCGCGGTGTTGCACGAGCTCGACCGCGTGCCCACGGAGGCGGCGACGGGCTTCATCGCCAAGCTCATGCGGCGCCCGCTCGTCCCCGTGCAGCGCGCCGCGGGCGAGCTGCTGCTCAAGCGCCACGCGAAGGGCACGTTCCCCGCATTCAAGACCTTCCTCGAGCCGCCTTCGAGCGACGCCGAGATGCGCGGCCTGGGGCTCGTCGCGGCCGACGACGCCAAGCTCGCGAGCCTCGCGTCCGATCCGAAGATGGGCGTCTGGGTCTACCGCGCGCTGCTCGCGCGCGGCGAACGCGAACGCGCCGGTGATTGGCTCCTCGCGCAGGTCGGCGCCATGCCTCCCGCCGCCCAAGCCGACGCCATGGTCGACTGGATCGCCTCCGCCGAGACGCCCGCGGTTACCGCGAGCAAAACCAAGCGCTAATCTGCGGCCGCTAGGCCGTCACTTGCGTGATCGGCATGGTGCCGTGGTCGAGCAGGCTGCGGCCGTTCGTCGCGATGACCTTGCGGTACCACTCGTACGACTCTTTGGGGATGCGCTTCTGGTTCGTGTAGTCGACGTAGATCATGCCGAAGCGCTGCTTGTAGCCGTCGGCCCACTCGAAGTTGTCGAGCAGTGACCACGCGTAGTAGCTGTTCACGGGCACGCCGTCCTTGATGGCGCGCGCGAGCTCGAGCAGCACGCGGTGCATGTAATCGCTGCGCTGCGGATCGTGGACCTTGCCGTCGAGGAACACCTGGTCGCGCGTCGAGAGGCCGTTCTCCGTGATCGCGAGGGAGACCTTGTAGCGCTCGTAGAAGAAGCGCGGACCCCAGTACAGCGCCGCTGGCGTGATGGGCTGCCAGTCGACGCCCGAGCGCGGATAGCCGGGCGGATACGGGACCATCTCCGGCTTGCCGTTCGCGCCCTTCTTGTACGTATCGGCCTTGTAGATGTTGAGGCCGAGGTAGTCGATCGGCTGCTTCATCTCGTCGAGGTCGCTCGCCTTCACCTTCGGCATGTCCTTGCCGTAAAAGGCGACGCCGTCCTCGGGGTACTTGCCGAACATCACGGGGTCCGTCCACCAAGAGTTGCGCCACGGGTCGCGCACGGTGGCGGAGAAGATGGCCTGACGCGCGGCCTCGACGTCCTCGGCCTTGTCGCTCGCCGGCTGCGTGATCTGCGCCGCGAGCACGTACCCGATCTTCGCGTCCTTGACGTGCGCGCGCAGCGCCTGCACGCCCTTGCCGTGCGCGCGCATCGAGTTGTGCGCCGCGACGAGGTACTTCGAAAACTCGAGCTTGTCGCCGGGCGCGTGCACGCCGTCGAGGAGCGCGAGCCCGATGTAGCACTGCGGCTCGTTCTGCGTCGCCCACGTCTTGACGCGATCGCCGAGCTTGTCGCCGATGACGGCGCAGTACTCGGCGAACCAGTCGGCCGAGTCGCGGTTGAGCCAGCCGCCTCTTTTGTAGAGCGCCTGCGGGTAGTCCCAGTGGAACGCCGTGCACAGAGGCTTGAGGTCGTTGCGCAGGATCTCGTCGACGAGGCGATCGTAGAAGTCGACGCCCTTGGGGTTCACGGTCCCCGTGCCCTCGGGAATGATGCGGGGCCACGACACGCTGAAGCGATAGGCCTTCGCGCCCAGCTGCTTGAGCAGCGCGAGGTCCTCTTTGTAGCGGTGGTAATGGTCGCAGGCGACGTCGCCCGTGTGCCCCTCGAAGATGGCGCCTTTCTTCTTGCAGAAGACGTCCCAGATCGACTGGCCCTTGCCGTCTTCGTTGGCCGCGCCCTCGATCTGGTACGACGCCGTCGCGGCGCCCCACAAGAAGTCCTTGGGGAAAACGTCCCCGCCCTTGCCCCCGTCTTTCACAGCGCCCCTCTTGTCGGACTTGTCACCCTTGGAAGCCGCCTTCGCCGCTGTCGCCGCCGCCATACTCACCGCCGAGACTCCGAGAAACTTTCTACGACTGACCCCGACGGAGAGGCTCCGCTTGCTCATGGTGGGCTAGTGTCTATCACACCGAGGCGGCCAAGTGATTCGTTCTAACTTCGCTGGGTGCAACATCTTCGGGCCATTCCGCGCGCTGCCGAGCGGGACCGAAAATGATCGCGATCGGGAATAACTTCTGTCTTCGGACTTTGTTCGACCCCCGCCTGATGATGGCGCTTGTGACATAAGCGTTCTGGGCGGCGAGGCTGCATGGCACGTGCATTGCGACGGGAGGCCGCGCATTGACCCGGGGCCCGAGGTCGAAGATCTTCAGTCGAAAGGTGGCTTCATGACCCGTCAGCATCGCTCCAACTCCATGGCCGTCGTGATGGCTCTCGGGACCTGCGTGGTCGTGCTCTCCGCTTGCGATTCCCGCACGCTGGGCTTGCCCCACCCCGACGGCGGCTCTGCCGGAGCGTCGCCGACGGGAACCGGAACGGGCGGACAGACGGGCGGTTCCCAAGGGCAAGCGGGCGCGACCACGGGAAGCGCGGGCGCCGGCGACGCGGGCGCAGTTGGCGGGTCGGCGGGCGCGACGGGCGGAGCGGCCGGCGGGGAGATCGGACCGTGCGCCTGCGACGCCGTCTTGTGCGCGCCGGGCTACGTCGCCACCGCGGATCCCGCGTCGTGCTGCCCCGTCTGCAAGCCGATCGTCTGCAACGGCGCGTGCGTCGTCCCCACGTGCGGCCCCAACACCCACCTCGAGAAGGCGGCCGGTCAGTGCTGCGCCACCTGCATGCCTGGCCTCGACGACTCCGCGTGCGCGACGGGTCGGCAACGATACTTGGCTCTCAGGGCCGAGCTGGTCGATAAGTACACCGAGGGCGGCTGCACGTCCGACGACGACTGCGCGTTGTTCACCGAGAGCAATCAGTGCGCCCACAACTGCGGGACGGTGGTCAACGCCGCGCTCGTCATGACCGCGACGTCAAACCTCGACGCGGAGGCAACGTCCGACTGCGGGACCTGCCCGCCCACCAACGTAGAGCCGCCATGTCTCTTTCAGGTCGCGCTGTGCTCGAACGGCAAGTGCGTCCCGGGAACGCCCGCGCCGCGCTGACGCTCAGTTCCCGCGACGATCGCGCGCGGCCTCGATGAGCGCCCGCGCGCCCGCGTCGTCGAGCACGTCGGCCTCGTCGCCCTCGCCTTGCTCGCTCCCCGACGAGAACACGACGGCGCCAGGCAGCGCCTCGGCGACTGGCGCCTGCGCGCGCAAGACGCCGAGCGCGCGCCGCTCGCGTGCCTCGGTCGAGAAGCGATAGACGACGGCGCCGGCCGTCGAGAGATCGATCTCGCCGCCGAGCGCGCGCACGGCGGCCTCGATCTGCGGCGTGAGCGCGTCCGAATCTTTGAGCCCCGTGGCCGCCACCCACGCGTGCCGCGCGACGCCCGGCGTGAGCTCGGGGGCGCCCGGCTCGGCGAGGACGAGGCGCATGAGCGCGCGCTTCCCGTTCTCGGCGGCGATCGCCGCGCGCTGCTTCCGTCGGCCGAGCAGCCGACGCGCGGGCAGCAGGAAGAGCCCCGACGAGAACACGAGCGGGATCCAGCCGAGCAGCAGCGGAACGCCGTGCGCGGCCATGAGCGGCGGCGCGTCGGGCCCGAGCGCCGCCACGAGGCGCGCGTGCTCGACGATCTGGAAGAGCCGTTCGATCGTGACGCCGCCCGCGACGGCGAAGCCGCTCATCATGACGTTGAACCCATTGAGCGCGCCCAGCAGCAGGTTCGTCGACGCCCCGTTGCCCGTGAGCGGCGGCAGCGCGCGCCGCTCGCTCCACGCCGGCGACACCGGCAGCGCGCGCCGCTCGACGGCCGTCGTGCGCAGCGCCTTGAAGACATAGACGATGGCGCCGTCGTCGCTGACCTCGATGTCGCCGTCGTAGTCGACGACGAGCCGCAACAGATCGCGCTCGGCCGACTCGCGATCCGCGCCCGTGACGCGCATGAGATCGCCTGGCCCCACGCGTCCGTCGAGGCGGCGGATCTCGTCGAGCACGCGCCGCTCGCGCTCGCGCGGATCCTCGACGACGGGCGGCGGCCCGAAGACGAACCGGTTCACGCGCTCGTAGAACGGCAGCCCGCGCTTGCGCCTTCGCCCGGTCACGATCCAGCCCGGCGCGCGGCCCCAGTTCACGGGCGAGAACGGGTGGAACGTCCAGTAGAGCGCCTCGAAGACCACGTCGAGCACGCCCGCGATCGCGTCGCCCGCGCCTTCGCCCTCGCGCGAGCTCGCGAGCGCGATCGCGACGGCGACGAAGCCCACGGCGTAGGTCACCATGACGACCGACACCCACGCGCGCACGACGAACCGGCCCACGCTCGCGAGGGCACGGCCCGTCGCCCGCAGCGCGCGCGCGAGGCCGCGCGCGCCCGGCGGCTTCGCCAACCCGCGCGGGAACGAATAGAGCAGCTCGCCGTTCTCGGTGGCCTTGAGCTGGCCGCCGCGCTCGCTCGCGAGCCAGCGTAGCCCGACCTCGGCGTCCCGCAGCGCGAGCCCGCCGCGCGCCGATCCGTCGGCGACCGTCAAATCGCCGCGAAAACCGGCCAGACGCGGCTCGAGGATCGCGGCGGCGCTGCGCGCGCTCAGGGGGACATCGGCCATCGGGTTCAATCTGCCACGCCAGCCGCTTTCTGCCACGCCCTCGATCGCTGACGCCGTCGCTTGCGTTCCGGTGGAGCGTACAGGCCAAGCCGGATACGAGCAGCCCGGCAACCGCGACCTCTTCTCGTTCATCCTCGGCCCCACGTCGCGTTGACCGCTCACGAACGGTGCTTATCTGAGGGCACCATGAACGTCGCCCAGGAGACCAACATCCGCGTGTGCGCGAAGTGCGGCGCGAAGAACCGCGTTCCCGCATCGCGCCAGGCCGACCACCCGCAGAGCGGCCGTTGCCACGCGCCCCTGTCGGCCTCGGCGTCGGCGCACCCCGTCGTCGTGACCGATCAGAGCTTCCGCGCCGAGGTCGAGCAAGCCGACGTCCCCGTCCTCGTCGACTTCTGGGCGCCCTGGTGCGGCCCCTGCCGCGCGGTCGCGCCCATGCTCGAGCAGCTCGCGGGCGAGCGAACGGGCCGCCTCAAGATCGCGAAGGTCAACGTTGACGAGAACCCCGCGCTGTCGGCGCGCTTCTCCGTCCGCTCGATCCCGACGCTCGCCCTCTTCCGCGGCGGCGCGCTCGTCGACGAGATCCGGGGCGCCGTCCCGAAGGCGACGCTCGAGGCGCGGCTCGCGCAGCACGGCCTGTGACGGACGGTGCGCGCGGCAGGCCGATTGCGGGCCTGATTCGTCCACCTTTGCGCGCGCACCCGTCGACGTGAGATCGTGTCGCGGGATGCCCACGTCGAACGCCATCGCAAGCTTCGCAGAAGAGCCGCACCACGAGGTGCCGGAGCTGCCGCCGCCGAGTCAGCGCTTCGTGCGGCCCAACTTCACGCTCGGGCTCTCTCCGACGCCGACGCACACGTCGGTGTCGCGCGTGCGCACGACCGCCGCCGCGCTCGACGCCACGATCGCCGAGGTCCGCTCCCTCTTGCGCGAGCACGGGTACATCGGCTGCCGGTGGTACCTCGGGCCCTCGTCTCGCCCCGCCGAGATCGTTCAGCTCCTCGTCGAGCGCGGCTTCACGCCCTCGAACGAGCCGCCGTTCGAACCGACCTACACGGCCATGACGTTGACGCGACCGCCGCCCGCGCGCGCGCCTTCGCCCGGCGTCGAGGCGCGGCTCGTCGCGAGCTACGACGAGTATGCGCGCGCGCTGCACGCTGGCCTGAGGGCCAGCGAGATGTCGGACGAGGACATCGCGAATTGGATGAAGTCCGCACCCGCGATCTGGGAGCACGTGAGCGGCGTCGCGCAGCAGACGCACATCGCGTTCGTCGACGGCCACGTCGCCGGCTTCGGCTTCGCGGCGCCGGGCGCGGCGGCGGTCCTCCTCGCCGGCAGCGCCGTGCTGCCCGAGTTCCGTGGGCGCGGGGCGTATCGCGCGCTCGTCGCTTCGCGCTGGGAGGCGGCCGTGGCGATGGGCAAGCCCGGGCTCGCGATCCAGGCCGGCGCCATGTCCCGCCCCATCCTCGCGAGGTGCGGCTTCGAGGAGCTCTGTCGAATCGACGTCCTCGTCGATCCGACGCTCGGGTAATTGCCCCGTGCAGGCGCGACTGAGACGCCGCTAAAGAGGGCAGCCGTCAAACGACAACCGGCACGCCCAGATCCCGGCGTCCGGGCTGCGTTCGCAGCGAGAGCCCGTGCCGCAGTCGCTGTCGTCCGTGCAGGTGTCCTTCGCCGTTCGACAAAAGTAGCCGAGCACCGCGCTCGTGCAGTGGTCGATCTCGGGCGCGCAAAAGCCCGAGGCACCGCAGTCGGCGTCGACGTAGCACGCGCTCGCGACGCACGCGTTTCCACTGAACGAGCCGCTGCACGCGCACACCTCGCCGCCCGGACATTCGCCGTCGGAGAAGCACGCGTCGTAGGTGCAACTGCAGCGGCCGGAGGGCAGCGAGCCGACGCAGCGTCCGTCGATCCCCGCCTGACAATCGGAGGCGTCCGTGCAGTCCCCCTGCGGATTGAAGGAAGCCAGCGCGCATACCGTCGAGGTCGGCGCGGCGAGCCTGGGACATGCTGCGGCCGTCGGTCGGTGCACGGACGGCACGCGACCGGCGCCCGCGGTTCCCGTCGCGCCGCCAGCCGAACCGTTCGCTCCACCCGAGCCCGTCGGAGGCCCGGCGAGCGGCAACCTCCCACAAGCGACCCAGGCCAACGAGCAGGTCAGCAACAGCAGCAACCTCACCGACGACCGCATGGAGATCCCTCATGGAGCCACCGGCGACGAATTCACGCAAGAGCGCGCGCTCGGCCGGCCAACGAGTGGCCGCGGGAGGTCACCGGACGTTATCGCTCACCTCTCGAACGGGAGGTTACGGTGCCACCGCGTCCTCCCGTTCTCGCGGGAACCGCCGTGAAACAGCGCCGATCCAGGCTTCGGCTCGGTTCGCCGAGTGGCATGCGGCGTGCTCACTAACCACGTCATGATGATCAAAGTCGACGATCCGCTGGCTCCGGTGGCCGAGGTCTTGGGTCTCGTCGCCGAGCGAATTTCGGCGGGGAGGAATCGCGTGATCGATCTGCGCGACGCCGTGACGCGCGAGCTCGAGCTCCACCCGTTCCGCACTTTGGCTGTCGCAGCGGGCGCCGGATACCTCTTGGCGGGCGGCCTGTTCTCCCGGCTCACGCTTCGCTTCATTTCATTTGGCGCGCGCCTCGTCGTGCTGCCCGTGATCGCCGCCGAGCTCGCCGGCGGTCGACGTGAAGATGACGAAGACGACGACGAAGACGCGTCTTCGCATCGGCACAATCAGCGCCGCGCGCGATCAGCTTCGACCATTACCCCCGAACCTCAGACCTGAAACAAGGACATAAACCATGGACCTCACTGACATCACGAAGCTCAAATCCGACGATCTTCTCGCGGCGATCGGCCTCGCGACGCGACAAACCGTGACCGAGCGACTGCTCAGCTTCGGCGGCGCATTTCTCGTCGGCGCGTTGACGGGAGGAGTCGCGGCCCTGCTCCTCGCGCCCAAATCCGGCAGCGGGCTCCGCGAGGACATCGGCAACGGCCTTCGGCGCGTTCCGGACCTCGTGAAGAAGGCAATCCCAGACGCGGGGACCAGGGCCGCCGAGAACGCCGTCTAACCGTCGGGCGCAAACCCGCGGCGGCCTTGTGACCGACGGGGCGGACCGCTATTGTCGCGCGTGCGAAGAAGGTGATGAAGGCGCGACATCTCAATCTGCTGGTCCTCGTCTGCGTGACGAGCGCGCTCGTCGTGCCGTCCGCGCGCGCGGCGACGGCGGGCGACGCCCCCGCGGTCGTGTCCCCTGCGACTCTCGCTTCGAGCGCGGCCGCGGCGCGACTGCACTTTCAGCAAGGCGTCGCGCTTTATCAGGATCGAAACTACGACGCCGCGCTCGCCGAGTTCCTCGGCGCGTACGGGATCTCGCACGAGCCCGTGGTGCTCTACAACCTCGGGTTGACGTACAAGGCGCTGTTTCGCTACAGCGAGGCCGTCGACGCGCTCGATCGGTACCTCGGCGAGAGCGGTCCGAAGATCTCGAAGGAGCGAAGGCTCGACGTCGAGCGCGTCGTGAGCGAGCTCAAGAGTCTCCTCGCCGACGTGACGATCGTCGTGCGGCCGGCCGACGCCGCCGTTGTCGTCGACGGGCGGGCGGTCACGCTGGGCATCGAGGGCATCGTCAAGCTGTCGCCGGGGACCCACGTCGTCGAGGCCTCGGCGCGCGGCTACACGGGCGACAAGCGCGCGCTCACCGTCGTCGCGGGAACGCCGCAGACGCTCTCGCTCGTGCTGGCAGAGATTCCGCACACGGCGCGCATCAAGATCGCGGCCACGCAGCTCGGCGCGCGCGTCGCGATCGACGGCAAGGACGTCGGATCGTCGCCCGTCGAGGTCGAGCTCGCCGTCGGCGGCCATCAGGTCGAGGTCTCGGCGCCGGGCTACGCGCCCGATCGGAGCGAGCTCACCGTGGCCGCCGGGCAATCACGGACGGTCACCGTGACGCTCGAGTCGCCGCGGGCTGAGCCCGACACGCGGCCGCTCTATCGCCGCTGGTGGTTGTGGGCGGGCGTGGGCGTCGTCGCGGCGGCCGCCGTCACGATCGCCGTCTGGCCGCGCTCCACGCAGGGTCCGATCATCGGCTCGCTGGGGATCGGCAACAGCAACGGCGCTCCGTGAGCTCTAGAATGACGATGACGACGACGACGACGACGATGAGCTCTGGAACTTCGCGGTGGATCGTCGGCGCGCTCGCCGTCGCGCTCGCGCTGACCGGCTGCGCGGCGAAGAAGCGCACCGAGATCATCCTGGGCCTCGCCACCGACGTCGACGCGCCGGCCCCGTTGCGCTCGGTGACGCTGCAGGTGTTCAACCCGCCGACGTCGACCGTGGTGGCCGACGAGCAAGATCTCACGATCTCCGGGACCCTCGACGAGGTGTACGAGCTGCCGGGAACCTACGGCGTCTATTCGGCCAACGGCGGCGCGGATCGCGTGCGGGTCCTCTTGACGGCGTCCGACGATCACGGCGCGAAACTGGTAGAGCGTTCCGCCGTGCTGAGCCTGATTCCTGAGCAGACGCTGTTCGTGCGGCTGGGCGTCGTCTCGGCCTGCGAGCAGATGTTCGATTGCGGTGCCGGCGACACGTGCATCGAAGGCCGCTGCCAACCAGAGACGATCGCCTCGTGGCGCCTGCCACCCTACGCAAGCGGCATGGAGAACCAGATCGCCTGCGACACGGCGACGACCTTCATCGACACGAGCACGAAGCAGCCGCTGCAGGTCACGGGGACCGCGTGCCCGAACGGTGGGACGTGTCTCGAAGGCGTGTGCCTCGCGGCCGACACGAGCGACGGCGGCGCGCAGCCCGGCGACGGCGGCGACGCCGGCACCGCGCAGGTGTTCAGCGGCGACGGGCACCTCACGTCGCCGCAGAACATCTACATCGAGCCCGTCACGGGGAACATCCTCGTGGCCTGCTTCACGGGCAGCGTCGTCGAGCTCGACAAGAACGGGAACTACCTGAAGACCTTCGCCGACACGGGCGCGACGATGCTCACGAACGGCGTGGGCGTCACCGAGGATCCGAGCGGCCACATCTTCGTGAGCGACTACGGCGCGAACCGGATCCTCGAGTTCGACAACGCGGCCGCGAACCAGCTCACCTTCACCGTGGACCCGACGGTCACGGTCAGCGATCCCGCCCAGATCGCCTCGGACGCCCAAGGCAATCTGTGGATCGCCAACGACGGGAACAGCCAGGTCATCGAGCTCGACGGGACAGGGAAGCTCGTGAAGCAATTCTCGACGTCCGTGACGCCCGACGGAGGCGCGGGCGGCAGCCTCGCGGGCACCGTCGGGCTCGCGCTCGATCAGACGGGCAACGTCTGGATCGCCGACTACTACCTTCACGCGCTCGCGAAGTTCACGACCGCCGGCGCCTTCGTCGCGCAGTACGGAACGTTCGGGACCACGCAAGCGCTGGGCTCTTTGAACGAACCGTACGCCGTCGCGATCGACGCGTCGAACCGCATCTTCGTCGTCGACACGGGCAACGCCGACGTCCAGGTCTTCGACACGACGGGCAACGCCAAGTCCGTCCTCGCCGGCACGGCCGCCAATCCGCTCAAGGGACCGAGCGGCGTCGCCGTCGACAAGCGCGGTCTCATCTACGTGTCCGACAGCGGCAACAATCAGATCCGCGTGTTCACGCTGCCGCAGTGAGGCTGCGGGGGTCCGGTCACGGATGCATGCCGAGGGCGACGGCGTGCCACGGACCGTAGGCGACGCCACCGTCGGCGAGCGTCGTGGCGTCGAGCTCGCTGCCGAGCCACGCGGGCGAGGTCCCGATCGGGCTTCCGTCCCAACACTTGATCTGTCCGCCCACCAACAGGGCACACGCGAAGTTGGTCCCGTTGCTGGTCACGGCGACGGCGGGCGCGCCGAGGACGAAGGCGCCATCGCTCGTGCACGGATAGTTCGTCGGGGAAACGCAGCGCTGAGCGTCGCACTGAACGGATCCGTCCGACAGAGCGGAGCAGAGGCCGCCGTCGAGCTCGACGCCGATGGCGAGCGCGTTGGATGACTCGCGCCGCGTCGCTCCTCCTTCCATACAGGTCGTCGTGTGGTCGGCGAGGAGATAACAGGTGGGTGCGTTCCCCGCAGATCCAGCCACCGCGAGTACCTCGGAAGCGGACGTGAACAACGGGACCGTTCCGTTCGGCAGCTGTGGGCTCACCGACCCGTCGGCGTATAGGGCGAAGGTCCCGTCCCCCGTGGGTGCGAGCGCGCTCACCTCCTTCGTCGGCAGCCAGAACTGAAACCACGGCTTGTTGCCGTCCCAACACCAGATCGTGTCGTCGTCCATCGAAGCGCAGGCCGAGTCGTTCCCCATAGCGAGGTGGACCGCCTTTCGGCCCTCGAAGTCGAGCGCGGGCAGGTGGTCTCCCATCTCGCCCGGCGCGTCGCCGACGTTCCGATCCAGGCCGACGCCGTTGCCCAGCAGCCCTGCCCAACCCCAACACCTCAGCGAGCCGTCATCCAAGATCGCACACGTCGAATATCGGCCGGCCGCGATCGCCGTCGCCGTACGCCCCGTGCCAAGGTCGACCGTCGGTAAGTTGTCGCCCATGTCTGAGGGCGAACCGCCACGTCGGACGGCGTCGCCGTACCCCAATTGGCCGTACGAGTTGTCGCCCCAGCACTTCACGTTGTGATCGTCGAGGACGGCGCACGTGTGGACCTCGCCGGTCGCCACGGCGAGCGCGCGGTAGGGGATGCGACCGCCGTCGACGCGCGCGTCGGCGAGGTCGCCGGGCGCGTCGATCGCCGCGTCGACGGTCGGACGCGCGTCGGAGCTCGCGGCGTCGACGATCACGCCCGCGTCGGAGCTCGCAGCGTCCGTCGTCGGACGGGCGCCGTTCGCATCCCCCGCACCGCCGCCGCTCGTCGTGCTCACGGGTTCAAAAAGGGCCGACCGCCCGCACGCAGAGGCCGACACGGCGACGAGCACCATTTTCCAAGATGATCGCATGCCGCTTCGCACGAAAGCTTACGTCAATCCGAGCGATCCTCGGGTGCCCGTCGGATCTCTACAGCGCGACGTCGAAGGGCACGCCCCGCCCTCGACGTCACGAGCGTCGCGCCGTCGAGAGGCGTGCGCCCTCGACCTCGACGTAGTCGAGCTCTTCGCGCGCTCGCGCGGCACGCAGCATCAGAGCGCCGCGGCTCATGTCGCCTCGCCCGACGAAGTCGGACGGGAAGAACAAGTGATCGCCGAACACCGTCGCGAGCGGACGGACGTACTTGCTGGTCGCGACGCTGCCGAGCAGGACGAACCGCGTCCGACTGCCGTGCGCGCGTTCGAGCTGTTCGGCGTCGAAGCAAAGAGGCCTCGTGAAGCCTGGATTTTTCGCGTCGATCTCGACCTCCGCCCAGGCGCGCAGGCGGGCGACCGTGACGGATTCATCCAGCGGCACCAAGCCTTCGGCCGGGCTGATGACGAGGCCACCCGCGAGGCCCTCTGGCGGACGGCCGAAGGCGTTCGCGTACGCGACCTTGCCTCTGAAGTACAGGCCGCTCACGAAGGCGAAGACCTCACCGACGGGCGCGCCCTCGGGGTCGCGCAGTCGGCGCGCGAGGTCGAACGTGGCGCGCGGGTTGGAGACCATCGCGGCGCGGCGACCAGACAAAGTGGCGGGCGACAGCAAGAAAACCTGGTGCTCGGGCCGGGCGATGGACATGAACTGTTCTCGAATCTATGGGGGCCAGTCCTAGCGCGGGCAAGCACCGCTCGGCGGCGACCAGCATCGCTGGGCCTCTGCGTTACGCGCTCGCCATGGCGGCCGTCGGCCTGGCGGCGGGTGCCTTCGGCGTCGCGTTCCGCGCCGGGCTGTCGTTCTCGTTCGCGCATCTGTTCGGGCAGCGGGACTTGCTGGCGGCGTTCCAGCATCTGCCGCCGCTCGCCCGCCTCCTCACGCCCGCGATCGGCGGCGCCGCCGCCGCGACGCTGGGCCTCGTCGCCGCGCGCTCGGGCGGGCACGGCGTCGCGGAGATCCTCGAGGCCGTCACGCTCGGGCGCGGGCGAATCTCCCTTCGAACGGCGCTGTGGAAGGCGCTCGCATCGTTCCTCGCGATCGTGAGCGGCGGCTCGATCGGACGCGAGGGGCCGCTGCTGCAGGTCGGCGCCGCGGCGGGCGGCACGATCGCGGAGCGCTTCGGCCTCACGCCCCGTCGCGTGCGCACCCTCGTCGCGGCGGGAACGGCCGCGGGCTTCGCCGCCGCGTACAACACGCCGATCGCGGCGGTCATCTTCGTCGTCGAGATCGTGACGGGCGTGCTCACGCTCGAGGTCGTCGTGCCCGTCGTCGTGGCGACGACGATCGCGACGTGGCTCACGCGGCTCGTCCTGGGGGCCGGGCCGCTCTATGGTCTCCGGGCCTTCGAGCTGCGCTCGGGCAGCGAGCTCGTCGCGTACGGCGTGCTCGGCCTCGTCACGGGCGTCGTCGGCGTCGCCTTCATGTCGGCCCTCGATCTGGGCAGCCGCTTCGTGGGACGGCTCGCGGCGCCGGCGCCCGTGCGTGGCGCGCTCGGCGGCCTCGTCGTGGGCGCGCTCGCGCTCCGTTTGCCGCAAGTGACCGGCAATGGCTACGAGGCGATTCAGCAGATGCTCGACGCGCAGTACGGCGTCGCGCTCGTCGCCATCCTCCTCCTGACGAAGGCCCTCGCGACGACGGCCTCCGTGTCGTCGGGGAGCCCGGGCGGTGTGTTCACGCCCTCGCTCTTCTTGGGCGCGGCCACGGGCGGGCTCGCGGGCGCGCTCGCGCATGCCGCGCTGCCGACGCACGGCTTCTTGGGCGGGTACGTGCTCGTCGGGATGGCGGGCGTGATCGCCGCAACCACGCACGCCCCGCTCATGGCGACCGTCCTCGCCTTCGAGCTGTCGGGCGACTACGGCATCGTTCTGCCGCTGTTCATCGCGACGGCGCTCGCGACGCTCGTCGCTCGAATCCTCCGGCCCACGTCGATCTACACGGAAGAGCTGCAGCGCCGCGGGGTCCCGTGGGAGCGGTCGCTCGAGGAGCGGATCGCGACGACCGTCCGCGCGCGCGACATCATGGAGCTCGATCCGCCGACCCTCGATCGCGCGGCCCCCGCGCGATCGGCGCTCGACCTCCTCGCGCACACGCGGGCGCGCGTCGTGTTCGTCACGGGCGGCGAGACCGTCACGGCGATCGATCTGCACGCCGCCGCGAGCCTCTGGACCGCGCCCCACGACGAGACGACAGCCGACACTTGCGAACGATGCGCGCGCGCCGTGATCTCGGGCTTCCCAGACGATTCGCTCCCGACGCTCAGCGAGAAGCTGTTCGCCGTCGATTGGGGCGAGCTGCCGATCGTCGACCCGACGCAGCCCGGCCGTCTGCTCGGCGTCGTATCGCGCCGGACGCTCCTCGCGGCCTTCGATCGCGAAATCTTGCAGCGCGATCTGCTGTACACGCGCGTCGTGTGGACGAACGGCCAGGTGGAGGCCGCCGATTATCTCGAGCTGCCACGAGGTCAGCGCGTCGAGGTCATCCCCGCGCCGCGCGCGTCCGTCGGGCGCCCCGTCGACGTCGATGCGCTGCGCGCCGCGAGCCACGTCGTCGTCATCGGCGTGCGATCACCCTCGATCGGCGACGCGTGGGTGGAGCCCGACACCATCGCGGCGACCACGGGGGCCGACCGATGGATGGTGATCGGGATGCCGGCGGCGATCGACGGCCTCAGGCACCAGCCGTGACGGAGCCGCGCTTCGCCGCCGCCGTCGCAGGCGTGGCGTTGCTGGGTGGCCTCATGGCTAAATGCGCTCCGCCGCGCCGGTGGCGCGCGTGCCGTCGGCGAGACGAGGAAGCGTCACGACGAAGCACGTCCCGCGTCCTCGCCCTGCGCTCTCGGCGACGACCTTGCCGTCGTGCTGGGCGATCAACTGTTCGACGATCGACAGACCGAGACCAAGGCCACCATGACCGCGCGTCTGGGCGCTGTCGTACCGACGGAAGGGTTCGAAGATGTGCTCGAGCCTGCCGACCGGGATCCCTTCTCCGTCGTCACGCACGCGCAGGTGGACGGACGCTCCAACCGATCGAACCGACACGACGACGTGTCCACCTTCGGGCGTGAACTTGATGGCGTTCGAGAGCAGGTTCGCGACGACCTGCTGCAGGCGCGTCGCGTCTCCGGAGACCCACGCCGGCTCGGCGTCGACCTCGAGCGCGATGGCGACGTGCTTGGCCGCGCCCGACGGCGCGAGGGCCTCGATGGCCGCGCCCACGGACTTCTGGAGGTCCATGGGGCGCCGCGCGATGCGCAGCTGACCGTGCTGGCCGCGCGCGACGTCGACGAGATCGTCGATCATCGCGACCTGCACCTTGAGACAGGTGTCGATGGCCTCGACGGCGCGGGCGCGCAGGGCGTCTCCCGCGCCGCCCGCGCGCAAGGCCTGGACCCACATCATCATCGGGGCGAGCGGCGTGCGCAGCTCGTGCGAGACGATCGCCAGGAAGTCCTCCTTGATGCGATTCGCGGTCTCGGCGAGGACGCGCGCCTCACGCTCGCGCCGCAGGTCCTCCTCCCGCTGCGCGTCGTTGCGCTTGTGATCCGAGATGTCGTGCATCACCGAGTGGACGACGGCGCTCTCGGTCGACGCTTCACCGTCGACGGCGGGACGCGGTGCGCTCACGAGCTCGATGCTCCGCGTCTCTGCGCGCGTAAGGATTACGAGCTCGACGACGGACGCATGGCCGTGCGTGAAGCACGCGCGCAGGTGGGCGTCGAAGGCGCGTCGGCTCGGGACCGCCAACAGCGGCCGCATCGGGAGGGCGCGCAAGACCTGGGGCGCTTTGCCGAACAACGCGGCGCCCACGAGGTTGATCTCGCGGATGAGGCCCTTCGCGTCCAGCGTGACGTGCCCGATCGGAGCGTGCTCATAGAGCTCGGCGTAGCGCGCGCGCGACTCCTCGAGCAGCTCTTGGTTCTCGCGCAGCGCGCGGTTCTGAACCTCGAGCTCGAGCTGATGGATCTCGAGCTCGTGCGTGAACCGGCGGTGCTCGAAGCTCAAGGCATCCGAAGGCACGCGTCGCGGCGAGCGCCTGCGCTCCGGACTCTTTTTGCGGCCGACGCCGACGCCAACCTTCCGCTTCATGTCCTGAACCCTCGGATGATTGTACCAACCCTGGAGGACCTGCGAGCACGCGCCGTCGTTCGTTGGCTCGTTTACGCCGAAATGAGGTCGTGTAGCGCCGCGAAGCGAACCAACTCGGCCGTGGAGTGCACGCAGAGCTTCTTGTTGATGCGGCTCCGGTGCGTCTCGATCGTCTTGACGCTGATGCAGAGCTCCGCGGCCATCCTTTGATTCGTATGTCCCGCCACGATGAGGCTGAAGACCTCTCGCTCGCGCGTCGACAGGGTCTCCATGAGACCGGGGCCTTTCACGACGGGACGGATCTGCCGCTCGGCCAGCGCCGCCTCGAGGCGTGGCGCGACATACGGTTGGCCTCCCGAGACACGGCGGATCGCGAGCAGGAGATCGTCAATCGTCTGCTCCTTGAGCGCGTATCCCTGAACGCCCGCCGCGAACGCGTCGATGACGAACGCCGGCTCCGTGAGCGCCGTCAGAATCATCACGTGGCCCGTGAACCCCAGGCGCCGCAGCTCGCGCGTCGCGGCGATGCCGCTCGTCCCCGTGAGCAGGACGTCCATCAGGATCACGTCCGGCGCGAGCTTCGGTCCCGCGTGAATGACCTCACGAGCCGTCGAGAACTCTCCCAGGACCTCGATGTCAGGCGCGCGGATCCCTAAGGTGGCGCGCAGCGCCTCGCGAAAGAGCGCGTGGTCGTCCACGAGAGCCAGCTTCAACAGAGCTCCTCCGGGACAGGGCGCCATCGAGAACCAGCGCACATGCCTTTATCTGTAAACACTCCTGCGGGCGCTGGACGTACACGACCGCCGAATAGAAATCCCGCCTGTGGCCGAGCGAGCCCGACCACAGGCGGAAAAGTAAAGTCGCTCCCCCGCAACGCCACTCCCGCCTTCGCGACCAGCCACATGTAAGTCTCCCCCGTCACGCTGTCTTGTCAGACCGACTCTGTATTTTTGTGCGTCGTGCGCGGCGGCCGCGTCACCCGCTCGATGGCGCTCAGGATGGCCTGGGCCTCGACTGGCTTCGTGAGATGAACCGCGAAGCCCGCCTCCGAGCTCGCGCGACGATCCTGCTCGGTCCCGTACCCGCTCAACGCGATCGCGGGAACTTCCCGCTTCCGTCGCAGCTGCCGAACGAGCTCGTGACCGCTCATTCCGGGCAATCCGAGATCGCTGATGACGAGGTCGATCTGGACCGGATCGACGCTCAGCGCCTCCTCGGCCGTTCCGGCGACGCGTACACCAAAGCCCTCGAGCTCGAGGAGATCGCGCAGCGCCTCGGCGACGTCCTCGTTGTCGTCGACGAGCAGCACCCGCAGCGGGCCGTGGTGCGCGAAAGCCGGCATAACCCCCTCTGGCACGATCGCCGCGGGCGTGAAGGCCGGCGCGTCGCACGTGGCGATCGTCACGACGAAGCGCGCGCCCTTCCCTGGACCTCGGCTGTGAGCGGCGATGGCGCCGCCGTGCATCTCGACGATGCCGCGGCAGATGGCGAGGCCGAGGCCGAGTCCGCCGCGGCGACCGCCGTCCGTCGTCTGCTCGAACGGGCGAAACACCCGACTGAGCGCCTCGGGCTCCATCCCGATCCCCGTGTCGGTGACCTCAATCGCGACGCCACCGTCCTTATTCCAAGAGCTCACGACGATCCGTCCCGTCGGCGGCGTGAACTTGATGGCGTTCTTGACCAGGTTCTCGAACACCTGGCGCAACCGATCACGATCGCCGTGAACATACCTCTCGCCGGCGGCGAGCTCGAGCGCGACCCGCAGGTCCTTCGCGCGCGCCTCGGCGTCGTGGCTCTCGACCACCTCCCGCACCAGCTCGTGGACGTCGCACGCCACCGGTTGCAGCTGGATCTTCCCGCGCACGATCCGCGTGACGTCGAGCAGATCGTCGATGAGGTGGACCTCGGCCTGGATGTTGCGGGTCATCGTCTCGTAGAGCTTCGCGACCTTGTCGGGCGCGAGGCCACCGCGCTGCAAGGCCGTGACGGCCACGAGCACGGGCGTCAGCGGCGTGCGCAGCTCATGGCTCAACATCGCGATGAAATCGTCCTTCGCCTTGTTCGCCTCTCGGGCCCCTCGCTCCGCCTCCTCGTGTCGCCGCGCCTCGGCTTCGAGCTGCTTGCTGGCCGTCAGGTCGAGGATCGCCGTGAGGATGAAGGGCTCGCGCGCGATGTAGTGGCTGCGCAGCTCGACGGGAACGGCGGGGCCACCCGGGCGCGACCGCGACCGGAGGACCGCTTCGCTGACGGCGACGGTCTCTTCGACGCAGCGACGCAGGTGGACGTCGAGCCGACCGCGATCCCCGGGCGCCAGCAAAGACCGCAGAAGGCTCCCCTGAGCCTGCGCGGGCCGCAGGCCGCACAGCGTGGCCGCGGGGAGGTTCAGATCCTCGATGCGGCCGCCCGGATCGCAGACGACGTAGGCGATCGGCGCCGCGTCGAACAGCGCCGCGTACCGATCCCGCGACGCCTCGAGCAGCGTCTGCGTCGTCGTGAGATCTTCGATCTGCGCGTGGAGCTGATCGTGCAGCGCCCGGCTCCCTGGCGTCGCGCCGGCGCGCAGCGTGGGCCGCCGGGGCCGCGCGGGGAGCCGATCACCTTTCGCGCGTGCTCTGCTCACGACGGATCGTCCACCTTCGCCACCTCACGCATGATGAGGAGGATGACGCCGTCGGCCGCGTTGCTGGATTCGATGCGCCGACCGTCGACGACCATGCGCGTGCGGCCGATGCTGGGGAAGGCGTGCTCGATGACGAACCCCGCGAAGTTCTTGCGCGCGGGGAGCACGTCCTGCAGCAGCGTCCGCAGATCCGCGACGTCCCATTGGCCGTTGCCGAGATCGTAGATGAAGGTTCCGTCGGTCTCGGCGCGCGTCGTGCGGAAGGCCTCATAAAAAGCTGGATTCGCGTGCATGACGCGAAGGCTCGCGTCGAGCAACAGGACGGGCTCGGAGACGCTGCCCATGATCGCCTCGGCGCACTCGCGGGCGACCCTGAGCGCGGCGACGTCGACGACGGTCAGCACCGCCCCCTCGATCTTCCCCTCGAGGCTCCTGTACGGACGGATCTGGACCGAGTACGCGTTGCCCTCGGGGTCCGACACCTCGAGCTCGCGCGGCGAGACGGAGCGAATGACCTCGACGATCGTCGCCTCGAGGTTCGGCGCGTCGATGTTCGGCTTGACGTGCCCGATGGGGCGTCCGACATCAGTCGGGATGAGGTTGAGCATCTTTTCGGCGGCGGGCGTGAAGCGCCGGATGCGCAGATCAGAGCTCACCATGACGATGGCGACGCGGATGTTGGCGAGCACGTTCAAGAGATCGTCGTTGACCCGCGACATCTCCTCGTTCCGCGACTGCAGCTCCTCGTTGACGGTGCTGAGCTCTTCGTTGCTCGACTGCAGCTCCTCGCGGGCCGTCTCGAGCTCCTCGTTGCTCGACTGCAGCTCCTCGTTGCTCGAGAGGACCTCCTCGTTGGCCGACTGCAGCTCCTCGTTCGCCGTCTCGAGATCCTCGATGATCGTGTGCAGGTACTCCCGGTTCGCGATGAGCTCCGCCTCGAGCCGCTTCACGGTGTCGGCTGGCGACGTCAGCATCACGCCGCGACGCCGCCCCGTGCTCTTGGAAACAGGGGCGCTCGTCGCCGCGGCAGAGGGCTCCTCGAAGAGAACGAGGAGGTGGCGCGCCGTTCCGCTGCCGACGGGCGTCACGTCGACGTCGACCGCGAAGGCGTCGCCGTCCGCTCTGACCTCGAGGCCCTCTTTGCGCACGCGCACCCCACCCTTCTGCGCCTCGCGCACGGCGGCCCGCACGCCGAAGAGCAGCCCGGGCCGCACCATCTGCAGCAGGTTGAGCTTCGCTTCGCCCGTCGGGAGCTCGAGATAGCGGCCCGTGCGGCCGTGCGTGCGCACGACGCGCAGATCGCGATCGACGAGGACGCCCGGCGGACCGTAGCGATCGACGAGCAGGCGGCTCATCTCGTTCGTGGCGCTGTCCTCGCGCAGCCCCGTGGGGCCGCTCTTGCTCGACGAAGGACGGGCCTCCGGTGGCGCCAGCTTCAGATCGCCGCCGCTCAGGTCGAGCGGCGCCTTGAACGCGCCGGTCTTCTTCTCGTAGATCTTGAATCGCTTGTCGTAGAGAGCGAACAGGCCGTCGTGCGCCGCCGTCGTCTCGGAGCGGCCGAGCATGAGGAAGCCCGACGCCCGCAGGCCGAAGTGAAAGACGGCCATGACCTTCCGCTGCAGCGGGTAGCCCAGGTAGATGAGCAGGTTCCGGCAGACGACTAGGTCGAGCCGCGAGAACGGCGGGTCGCGCGTGAGATCCTGTCGAGAGAACACGCAGCGCTCACGGATCGTTTTCGTGATCCGGAAGCCGCCGTCGACCTCCGAAAAGAAGCGCCGGAGCCGCCCGGGATCGAGATCCCGCGTCGTAGCGGTGGGATAGACCGCCGCGCGCGCCTTGTCGATCATCTTTTGGCTCACGTCCGTGCCGAAGATCTGGAACGGCACGATCTCGCCGCGGGCGTCGAGGAGCTCCGTGAGGGCGATCGCCACCGAGTACACCTCTTCCCCCGACGAGCAGCCCGGGACCCAGATCCGAATGGGCGCGTCCGCTTCACGCGCCGCGAGCAGCTTCGGGAACACGCGCGTCTTGAGGACGTCGAAGGCCTCGGGCTCGCGGAAGAAGCTCGTGACGTGGATGAGCAGATCTTCGTAGAGCGCCTCGACCTCGTCGCGCTGGCTCTGGAGCAAGCGAACATAGGCCGCGAGATCGGGCGTGCGTCGCAGCACCATGCGGCGCTGAATCCTCCGCGAGATCGTCGGGAGCTTGTAGTGCGTGAAGTCCACGCCCATGACCTTCTTGAGGGCGCCGAACACCTCGTGATAGCTGACCGAGGGATCCGCGGCGGCCGCTCCTTCGTCCGTCGCGTCGGTCTGCCGACCTTCGGGGGCAGCCCTCTCCGCGAGCAAGAAGGGATGTCGGCTCAGGCGAACGAGCTCTGCGGCGATTCGCGCCGTCGGCAGCACGAGATCGATGGCGCCCGTCGCGATCGCGGCGCGTGGCATCCCGTCGAACTTGGCCTCCTCGGGATCCTGCGCGAACGTGATGCCGCCGGCGGCCTTGACGGCCGTCACCCCGGCCGCGCCGTCGGAAGCCGTGCCCGACAGCACGACGGCGATCGAGCGCTCCACGTAGACGTCCGCGAGCGAGCGTAAGAAGTGATCGAGCGGCGTGTATTGGCTGGCATCTGAGGGGCGGCGCCCCACGCGCAGCTTGCCGTCGATCACCGACATCCGCGCGTCGGGGGGAATGACGTAGACGTGGCCCGGCTCGATCCGCATCCGGTCCTTGGCCTGCCGGATGGGGAGCGTCGTCGCGTTCTCGAGCAGCTTGGGCAGGTGACTCTTGTGCTTGGGCGACAGGTGCTGGACCAACACGACGGCGAGCCGCGCGTCGACGGGGATCCTCCGCAACAGCGCCGAGAACGCGTCAAGGCCTCCCGCCGAGGCGCCGACGCCGACGACGGGGAACCCAGGGATCTCGCCGCTCTTGACTCGGCTCTTGCCCGACGGTTGGGCGATGCGAACCGGCACGGAGGGCACGCGCAGCGTCCCCTTGCTTTTGCCCTTCGCCACGAGTTTCTTTCCCTTGCCCGGCATGACCGCTTCCCCGGCGTAACATAGTTCCGCGGCCGCACAAATACCGTCGACTAACGAGCCGCCGGCAAAGAAACCCGATCACGGTTCGGATGTAACGTCCCGGTAACCGCGCGACGCGGCTTCCATGTCAGTCGAACCTTGGCGGCGGCGCCATCGCGATGTCGCGACGGCTCGACGCCGCCAAGGCGCCACCATCACGGCCTACCTTCGCGGATTCCCACTGCCCGCTTCGGACGGGACGGACGTCTTGGGCGCCTTGCCCTTGCCGTGCTTCGAGGCGCACGCAGGACAATCCTTCGCGCAGGTGCACTTGCCGCCCTTGTCACATGCGCAATTCTGAGAGCCACAGGCTGAACAGTTCATCGTCATACCTCCCCCAGCAAACTAAGAGCCCGCAAGCCGTTGTCGAGGGCTGCGGCCGGACGACTTTCTTCGTCCCCCTTTTGCGCGCGCACTTCGTAACCACAGTGATTGGCATGGCCACAGACTTTAAGAATCAACCCACGGAGCACACCAGCCCTGCAACGCTGTCGACGCCCGAGCTCCTCGAAGAGATCGTCCGCCAGAGCAAACACCTCGTGACGGCGCAGATCGATCTGGCGAAGGCTGAGCTACGCGCCGATCTGTCACGCGAGCAGTCCATGATCGCCGGTCTGAGCGTCGCCGCGCTCGCGGGGCTGCTGGCGATCGCCTTGCTGCTCGTCACGGGCATCTTGGGGCTCGCCATGGTGCTGCCGGCGTGGCTCGCGGGCCTATGTGTGAGCGGCGCGGTCATCATCGTCGCCGTCATCGCGGGGGCCATGGGCTGGGGCAAACGGGTGCAGCGGCCATTGGCCCGCACGCGCCACGAGCTCGAACAGGACGTGAAGTTCGCCAAAGAAAGGGTGGTGTAGACATGCCGTCCGAAAGCTCTCGGGACGAACACGGGGAACCCGCGCCAGACGCCGCGCCCGATGCGAAGGCTGAGCAGTTGGAAGCCAACGTCGAGGCGATCCGGGACGATCTGGGCGGTCTCGTCGGTGAGCTCGATCGCCGACGGCACCGCGCGGCGAAGCCGCTCGCCATCGGCGCCGTCGCGGTCGTCTCGCTCGGCATCGGCGGCTACGTCCTCTGGCGTATCCGACGTTCGCGACCCTCGCGCGCGAGCCGGGTGGCACAAGCTCTGCGACGCGTGACGAACCATCCTGAGCGCGTCGCCAAGCAATCTCCAGATGTTGCGAAGAAGGTCTTTGCCGCGGCGGCCTCTGCCGTCGCTGCGGTGCTCGCGCGGCGGGCCGCAGAGCGCTGGAGCTCGACCGCGCAGGGTCGCTAATACATAGACCACCCACTGGTGTGGTCGGTTTTCGCAACCTAAGTTACAAACATGCGCGCCATATCTGCTCGGTCGAGGTGCGAAGTGTCCTTCGACGAGCGGGGGATGATCTCGCTCACCCAGCAGCCACGCGCGGAGCAAGACGAGGCGCCTGCGCCGATTGCCCTCCATCCCGAGGACATCTCCGAGCTCATCGAGATGCTCGAAGAGGCACGACGAGCCGCCTCCACCTCCGCGAGTGGCGAGCCGCCCACCGCCAAGCGATTGAAAACGATTCGATAGGTCGGAACGTCGCTGATGCCAGACAAACGAAACGCTCGAGAGGCCAAGAAGGATCTTCGCGAGGGCAAGAGGCCAAGGCGCGGCCCGGCACGCGAAGATGGTGGCGCGTCGACGGCGCGCCGCCGGCCGAGCTTGATCAGCTCGTGAGTCAGCGCCCGCTGGTCTCGTGGCGCAGCTCTCGCTCGGCCACGAACCAGTCCTCGTCCGCGTTGCCCTGACCGAGACCGCGGCGAGAGAAGATCTCGTAGGCGCGCATCGCAATGGCTTCATGGGAGAGGTGGGGCTCGACCTCCGGGTCAGACAGTTCGGACGCCGACATCGACGTCGACGTCATCGAGGACGAGAGATGATGGGCGTGATTGTGTTTGTTCTTCATGGCTGATCTCCGTTGCGAGTGCGGATCGCCTTATCTGTAAGCACTCACGCGAAGACTGCCATCCCGTCTCTCAAGGCCCATCGCATCGCAGTTGCTCGACGGCCGCGAGGAGCGACGTCGCGCTCAGCGGTTTCATGAGGACGGGAACGCCCGCGATCTCGTCGACGGCGCGGCTGGGTTTGACGGCCGTCGTGATCAGCACGGGTATGTTGGCGAAGCGCGGGATTGTTCTCTGAACGGCCAGAAATCGCACGCCATCCATCTCAGGCATCCACATGTCCAAGATGATCAGGGACGGGAGCTTCGACATCGCCTCCAGCGCTCTCAGCCCCTCGGCGCCGTTGGCGGCGCACGTGACCTCATACCCCTCCTCGCGCAGCAAATCGGCAACAGTCACCTGAATTTCGAAGTCATCCTCGATGACCAAGACGCGCCAGTCATGGCGTCTTCGAGGCAACACCGGGCCCGTCTCCGACACCTTTGAAAGGTGTATCCGCTCACACGCGAGTCAAGACAGCGGAGCGTCTGTGTCGCGTGGCGCGCGTTCCATCTCAGCCGCACGCTTCGATCGTGGCGACGATCTCTTGAAGCGACGTCGTCTTCGGCAGGCAGTGCTCGATGTATCCCGCGGCCTTGAGCTCGCGGCAGTCGCCCCCCGCGGTCAGGACGATCACGGGGATCGCAGCCAACGCCGGCTCGCTCGCCCTGACCTCGAGAAACGCCCGACCGTTCATGACGGGCATCATCAGATCGAGCAAGACGACCCACGGCGTCTCCTGATGGCCACGAAGCCAAGCCAGGCCCTCCCGACCGTCGCGCGCCGATTCGACGGCGAAGCCTTCGAACCGCAGGGCGTCCACCAGCGTCGTTCGAACATCTTCATCGTCATCGACGATCAGAATTGAGCGGACGGATCTCATCGCGGCACGTCGCCTTGATATCTAGGCATCCAGCCAACGCGGCGGCGCGCTTTCACGGTTTGCCAATAACAATTCGGAACCGGTCACACCGTCGGCGATTCGGCGATCCCGAGTCCGGTCTCGACGAAGCCTGGATCCGCAGTCGGGATGCGAAACCAAAATCGGCTTCCTCGATTGGGCTCGCTCTCGACGCCGGCCGTTCCGCCGTGGGCTTCGACGATCTCGCGCACGATGAGAAGGCCCAGCCCCGTGCCTGCCGCTTGCCCGATCCCCGTCGGTCCGCGGCTGTACCGTTTGAACAGCGTCGGCAAGAGCTCAGCCGGAATGCCCGGCCCGTCGTCCTCGACGCTGATCTCGCACCAGTGACCTTGCATGCGCGCGCGCAGCACGATGACGCCGCCCGCGGGCGCGAACTTGATGGCGTTGGCGAGAAGGTTCGTGAGGACCTGTTGCAGACGGCTCTTGTCGCCGAGCGCGACGACGACACCTCGCTCGGCCTCGAGCTCGATGCGCTGGTGGGTGCTCTCGACGAGGGGCTTGAACTCGTCGGCCACCTCGTTCATGAGGTCGGCGAGATCGACGCGCGCGCGCGCCAACTTGTGGGCGGCGTCTTCCATGCGCGCAAAGTCCAGGAAGTCGTTGATGAGCGCGACGAGCCTGCGCATGTTGGCGTCCATCTTCCGAAGATCGGCGATCATCTCCGTCGAGAGGACGCCGCGGTGGCCGCGCAGCATGAGATCGGTGCGCATGAGCATCGCGCCGAGCGGCGAGCGCAGGTCGTGCGCGATCACCGTATAAAAATCGAGGCGCCGCGACTCCTTCTTCCGCCGCGAGGTCACGTCGCGCAGCGCGATCGTGAGGCCACCGTCGCTCGAGCTCGGGAGCAGCCGCACCGACGGCGAGTAGATTTGCTCTTCGATCTCGATGTCGGCGAGCGGCAGCGCCGTGCGAACGGCGTCGCCGAGCCGGTCCGCGGGGAACGTCGGCAACACCTCCTTCAAAGTCTTCCCGGCGAGCTGCGACGCGCTCTGACCGAAGACGCGCTGGGCCTCGGCGTTGACGTACGAGATGCGATGGTCGCGGTCGACGCTGATGAGCGGATCGGGGGCGTGCTCGAGCAATTGCAGGACGCTCGCCTCGGCCTTCTGCGCGCGATCGAGCAGGCCGTTCCAGCGCACGAGCGCGTCGACGCGCGCGCGCAGCTCGGGATCGGCGTACGGCTTGACGAGGTAGTCGTTCGCGCCGGCCGCGAGCCCTTCGACGATGTCGTCCGTGCGCGTCTGCGTCGTCAGCAACAAGATCGCGAGCTGCGGCTGCGCCGCGCTGCCCGAGCGAAGGAAGCGGCAGACCTCGATGCCGGACACGCCGGGCATGACCCAGTCGAGGACCAACACGTCCGGCGGTTGATGGCTCGCGAGATGCTCGAGCATCGCGGAGCCGTCAGCGAACACCCTGACGTCGTACGGGACCTCGAGCACCTTGCGGGCACGCTCCGTGTCGAGGGGGCTGTCATCGACGACCCAAACGGAAGGTCGTGATTTTACGGCGCCCTGCACGTTCCGAACGTAGGCAGTGGGTCACGGGGTGTCAAAGGGATTCGTGGCCTTGACACGATATGCAGTCGTTCTTAGGCTGGCTTCCCGCCCCTCGGGCGGCAACCCATGCCCGAAGCCCTCATCGTCGACGACAGCAAGGTGATGCGCGAGATGGAGATCGCGTGTCTGCGTGGCATCGAGGGCGTGAGCTTCACGCAAGCGGCCAGCGGCCTCGAGGCGCTCGAGCGGCTCTCCCTCAGGCCGTTCGACTTCGTCGTGCTCGATCTCAACATGCCCGACATCAGCGGCTACGAGGTCATCGAGTTCATTCGCGGTCAGGACAAGCTGCGCACGTTGCCGATCCTCGTCGTGACGACGCGCGGTGACGAGAGCTCGCGCGCGCGCGCCCTCGCCGCGGGCGCGACGCGCTTCATGACGAAGCCCTTCTCACCGGACGCACTCCTGGGCGAGGTCAAATCGTTGACCAACGGACGTCCAGGGATCCAGACGTGAGCGACGGGTTCGAGGCCTCCGACTTCATCGCAGGGTTCACGGCCGAGGCCGAGGAGCACCTCGCGTCGGCCAACACGAACCTTCTGTCGGTCGAGGAGGCTGTCGCCAAGGGACAAGCGACGCCGCGACAGGTGCGCGAGCTCTTTCGCTCGTTCCATACCATCAAAGGCCTCGCGGCCATGGTGGGCGTCGAGCCCATCGTCGACATCGCGCACGCCATGGAGTCGGTGCTGCGCGAGGCGGATCGGGCCGCTGGGCGGCTGCCCGCGGGCGCCGTCAGCCTGCTGCTCGCGGGCGTGAAGGCCGTCGAGAATCGCGTGCAGGCGCTCGCGAAACGAAAGACCGTCGCCGCGGCGCCCGCGAAGCTCGTCGACGCGTTGAACGCGCTCCGCCAGACGGGCGACGAGCGCGCCGCCGCGAGCGTCGAGACGACGATGCCGGCCGAGCTCTGGGGCAAGATGAACGCCGCCGAGCGGGGCCAGCTCACGCAAGGCCTCGTCGACGGTCGACGCGCGCTCATCGTCCACTTCGTGCCCACGCCGGTGCGCGCGAGCGAGGGGATCACGATCACCTCGGTCCGCGAGCGCATCGCGACGCTCGCCGAGATCGTCAAGGTCGTCCCGGTCTCGACGGCGACGACCGACGCCTCGCCAGGCGGCCTCGCCTTCGCGCTGGTCCTGCTCACGGAGGGCGCGGACGCCGAGCTCGCGACCGCCGCCGCGACGACGCCCGAAGCGTTGACGGCTGTCAGTTTGCTCGCGCCTTCGTCTGACTCTTCCGGCTCTTCCGGCTCTTCCAATTTGGAAGCACTCGACGAAGAGACCTCCGACGACGATCTCCATCATCGCGGCGTCGTTCGCGTCGAGGTCGCGCGGCTCGACGAGGCGCTCGAGCGCCTGTCCGCGCTCGTCGTGACCCAGTTTCGCCTTCGAAGGACGATGGCCGAGATGCGGGCCGCCGGCGCCGACGTGCGCGCGCTCGCCCAGGTGATCTCGGAGAACGGCCGCCAGCTGCGCGACCTGCGCGCCTCGATCATGCGCGCGCGCATGGTGTCGGTGACCGAGCTGCTCGAGCGCATTCCCCTCATCGTTCGCGGGCTGAGCCGCACGACGGGCAAGGACGCGCGTCTGTCGATGACGACGGGCAACGCCGAGCTCGACAAGGCCGTCGCCGAGCGGATCTTCCCCGCGATCGTCCACCTCGTGCGCAACGCCGTCGACCACGCGCTCGAGACGCCGGCCGAGCGGCGCGCCGCGGGGAAGCCCGAGACGGGGCTCGTCACGGTGGCGTGCCACGAGCTGTCCGACAGCCAGCTCGAATTGACCGTCACCGACGACGGTCGCGGCGTCGACGCAGTCGCCGTCGCGCGCCGCGCTGGCGCGCCCGTTCCCACGACCGACGACGGCCTGCTCGCGCTGCTGACGCGGCCCGGCCTCTCGACGAAGACCGAGGTCACGACGACGAGCGGTCGCGGCGTCGGCATGGACGTCGTCAAGCGCATCGCCGTCGACGAGCTGCGCGGCGAGCTGTCCATGACGACGACCAAGGGGAGAGGGACGATGTTCTCGCTGCGCATTCCGCTCAGCATCACGATCGTCGACGCCTTCTCGTTCCTCTGCGGCGGTGAGACCTTCGTCGTGCCCGTCGCCATGGTAGAGGAGATCCAGGAGATCGATCTCGCGAAGACGGTGCGCGGCCCCGATCGGCGAAAGGCGCCGCGGGGCGAGCCCGATCGTCGCCGCGCCGCGCGCGCCACCGACATGATTCATCGTCGCGGCGAGACGGTGCCCGTGCTGCGCCTCGAGGAGATCCTGGGCCTCGGCGTCGGCGACGACCTGCACCGCAAGGCCATCATCGTGAGGCGCAACGGCGAGCCGTTCGCGTTCACGGTCGATCGCATGCTCGGTCAGCAAGAGGTCGTCGTGCGCCCCCTCGAGGATCAGCTCGTGCGCGTGCACGGCGTGTCGGGAACGACGGACCTCGGCGACGGACGGCCCACGCTCGTCCTCGACCTGGCGGCGCTCGGCGGACGGCTCGTCGCCGATGGGACGGGGGAGCCGTCGTGAGCGAGCTCCACGTGCTGTGCAAGATCGCGGACGTCGAGTACGTCCTGCCCGCGGCCGACGTCCTGCAGATGGAGTCATTCACGGCCGCGACGAAGGTGCCGGGCGCCGCCGAGCAGGTCGCGGGGCTCGTACAGATCCGCGGCCGCGTCGTCCCCGTGCTCGACATGCGCGTCGTCTTCGGCCTCGAGCGGATCGCGGCGACGATCGACTCACGCGTCATCGTCATGAAGCGCGGCGAGCGAACCGTCGGCCTCTTGGTCGACAGCGCGCGCGAGGTGCTGAAGATCCCGGCCGCCGACTTTCAGCCGCCGCCGCCCGTCGTCGTGCAGCAGACCGACGGGCTCGTGAAGGCCGTCGCGCAAGCGGGCAACCGGCTGCTCATGTTGATCGATTTCACGAAGGTCATTGGCGAGGAGCGGGAGCATGCCGAGTAGCACGAAGAACGCGAGCGGGACGAACGGCAACCGCCGCGTGAGCCTCGACGACGCCCTGTCGGGCGCGACCGACGCCGCGCGCGCGCTCCGCGACTCGGCGGCGCAGGCCTCGTCGATCGAGGAGGCCGCGACGCGGCTCGCGGCCGGTGGCAATGAGCAGGCCGCCGCGAGCGAACAGGTGCGCGTCTCGATGGAGGCCCTCGCGGCCGGCATCGAGGAGACGGCGACCTCCGTGCAGAGCCTCGCGCGCTCACAAGGCCACGCCGCCGAGACCGCCAAGGAGCTCGAGCAGGCGCAGCAGACGGTGAGCAGCGGGCTGCGCGAGATCGCCTCGTCCGTGGGCGGCGTCAAGAAGGACGGCGAGGCGCTCGCGACGTCGACCGAGTCGACGGCGGCCATGCTCGAAGAGACGACGCGCTCGATCAAGGGCGTGGGCGCGAACGCCGAGGATCTGGCGGCGTCGGCCGAAGAGCTGCTCGCCGCGACGACGGAGAGCACGCTCAGCATCAAGGAGCTCGCCGAGCGCGGCCAATCGACGGCGGCCGCGATGGAGCAGGTCACGTCGACGGTGGGCGGCATGGCGAAGGGGGTCACCCGGCTCGCGACGGACGCCGAGGGCGTCGGCGCGCGCATCGCCGAGATGACGGGCGCCATCGCGAGCACGGCCTCGACCGTCGAACGCGTCGCGAAGGACGGCGCCGAGATGGCGACGGCCGTCGAGGAGACCTCCGCGACGGCGGAGCAGATGTCGCGCTCGGCGCGCGGCATCGCCGAGCAGGTCAAGGAGCTCGAAGGCGCCGCCGCGAGCTCCTCGACCACGCTCACGGAGCTGGCCGCCTCCGTCGAGGAGGTCGCCGCGACCGCCGAGAAGAACGCCGCGGTCATCGACGCGAATGCCACGAGCATCGAGCAGCTCGCGCGCTCGGCGCACGCGATGGCGCGCTCGGCGGATCAAATCAACACGCTCGCGAGCAGCAATGCCGCGGCGTCGGGTCAGGCCGAAGGGGCCGCGCGGCGCATCGTCGAGCTCATCACGACGACCCGTCGCACGACCGACGAGGTGACGGCGACGGCGCGCGACGGTGGCGCCGTCGTCGGGCGATCGATCGCGGGCATGGGCGGCATTCGACAAGCGATGCAGGAGTCGTCCTCCGTCATCAAGGAGATGGGCAAGCGCACCGAGGAGATCGGCGACATCGTCCAGACCATCAACCTCCTCGCCGACCGCACGAACCTGCTGTCGCTCAACGCGAGCATCGAGGCGGCGCGCGCCGGGGAGCACGGCCGCGGCTTCGCCGTCGTCGCCGAGGAGATCCGCGCGCTGTCCGATCGCGCGGCGGCGGCGAGCGCCGACATCGCGAAGATCGTGCGAGGCCTGCAGAGCACGGCGCGAGACGCCGTCACGGCCTCGAGCGACGGCCTCAAGGTCGCCGACGAGGGCGCGCGGCTCGCGGGCGACGCCGAGAAGGCGCTCGGCTCGATCCTGCAGGGCATCGACGTCGTGAGCCGCGGTGTCGCCGACATCGAGCGCGCGAGCGGCGAGCAGGCGCAGGCCGTCCAGGCCCTCACGCAGAGCACGACGCGCGTCAGCGACGAGGGCAAGGCCGTCGCGCGCGCTGCCGCCGAGCAGGTCAACGCGAGCCAGAGCCTGAGCCAGGCCGCGACCGAGATGCGGCGCATGGCCAAGCAGACGAAGGACGCGACGGGCGAGCAGGCGCGCGCCATCCGCGCGAACGTCAAGACGACGACCCAGCTGGGCACGAACATTCAGAAGGTGGCGCGCGCCGCCGAGGAGCAGGCCTCGGGCGCCGGGCAGCTCGCGAAGGCGGCGGCCCGCATGCGCACGGTGGCGCAGCAAACGACCGCCGCCATGGTCGAGCAGACGCGGGCGCTCACGGGACTGACGACGCTCGCGACCGAGGTCACGACGGCTTCGCAGCGGATGGTGACGGGGTTGGCCGAGCAAGCGCGCGGCGCTGCCGAGGTGACGACGGCCGTCGAGAGCACGAAGAGAGAGACGACGCAGAGCGCGAAGGCGATCGCCGAGCAGTCACGCGCCATGGGACAGATGGAGGTGGCGACTCGACAAGTCGCGAAGCTCGCCGCCGAGGTCACCAAGGCGACGGGAGAGCAAGGCAAGGCGCTCGAAGGCCTCGCGAAGGCCGGCGACGACGTTCGCCGCATCGCGAAGCAGACCGCGCGCGCCGTCGCGGAGCAGGCCGACGCTTTGACTGCCCTGTCGGGCACGGCGACCAAGCAGACCACGGGCGTCGGAACGATCGCGCGCACCGCCGCCGAGCAGGCGACGGCCAGCTCCCAGATCTCGAAGGCCGTCGTCGACATGCGCGTGAACGTCAAAGAGATCGTCTCGGCGGTCGCGCAGCACGCGAAGGGCGCGATCACGACCGCCAAGGACGTCGGCGCCGTGGCCGCGAGCATCGGGAAGGTCAGGACCGCCAACGCGCAGCAGGCGGAAGCCATCGAGAACCTCACGGCCGATCTCACGGCGCTGCGCGAAGCTCAGGGCGCGTCGTCAGCGCCCGCCGAGCGTGCATGAGCCTCGTCGCGGGCCGCATAGCCTTCTCCCCCGAGGATCTGCGGCGGGTCGAAGAGATCGAGCGCCTCGCCAAGGGCGGCGGCGTCGATCGGCTCATCGGCATGTTGGACGACCCGAACTGGGCCGTGCGGCGCGCCGTCGTCGCGGCGCTCGCGGCCAGCGGGCCGGGCGCCGTGGGTCTCCTCTGCGAGGCGCTGCAGGACCGACGAGACAACGAAGGACGCATCGCCGCCACGGTGGATGCCCTGGCCGCCTTCACGGGCGACGCCGACCCGGCGCTGGCCGCGATGGCCGCCGCCGACGTCGAGATCCCCGTGCTGGCCGACATCGCCCAGATCCTCGGGCGGCGGCGCACGACCTCGGCGCTGTCGACCGTGATCGCGCTCAGCCGGCACGCCGATGACAACGTCGCCGCCGCGGCCATCGAGGCGCTTGGGCGCATCGGCGGCCGCGCCGCCGTCGATTCCTTGGTGGACGCCGTCAAGAGCGCGAACTTCTTCCGAGCCTTCCCCGCGATCGAGGTGCTGGGGCGCAGCGGCGATCCGCGCGCCGTAGCGCCCTTGACGGCGCTGCTCGACCAGCCGCAGTACGCCGCGGAAGCCGCGCGCGCGTTGGGCAGAACGGGCGACGTGGCGGCCGTCGCGCCCCTCGTACGGCTCATCTCGAAATCAGCGAGCGCCATCGTGCGCCTGTGTGCCGTCTCGCTCGCCGATCTCCGCCAGCGCTATCAAGAGCGCGCTGGCAACGGCGACGTCGTCGCCGCCGAGATCGCGGCCGGGGCCCGCGACGCGGGGATCGTTCGACCGCTGATCCTCGCACTGACTCAGGGCGAGCCCGGCGAGCAGGTGGCCATCTGCGTCTTGTTGGGCGTCGCGCACGATCCGTCGGCGGCGCCGGCGTTGACGGCGCTCCTCGACGCGGCGCCACCCGTCGCAGACGCCGCCTCGGCGGCTTTGCGCGGGCTCGGCCCGCAGGTCGAGGAGCAGATCCTGCAGGGAATTCGCGACGGCGACAGCACGCACAAGCGCGCCCTGCTGCCGTTCATCTCGAGCGCGAGCGCGACCCTCGACGTCGTCGATTGTCTGAACGACCCCGATGCCGACGTGCGCGTCCTCGCCTGCGAGGCGCTCGCGCGCATGGGCGCCGTCCCCGCGGTGGGCGCGCTCTTCCGCGTGCTCGCCGACGCCGACCCGCGCGTCTCGTACGCCGCGGTCGCGGCGATTCAATCCCTCGGCAGCCACGAGGCCGACCGACTCGCCGTCGAGGCCGCGCGATCGTCCGACGTGCGCATCCGGCGCGCGGCCCTGCGGATTCTCAGCTATTTCGGTTCGTCGCTCGCGCTCGACGTCTTCATCGAGGCGCTGCGCGATCCCGACGAGCGCGTGCGCGAGTCGGCCGTCCAGGGGCTGCCCTTCATGGACGATCCGCGCGCGTTCGACGCGCTGTTGGCGGCCGCGAAGGACGCCTCCGACAAGACGCGCGCGGCGGCGATGCGCAGCCTCGGCCAATGCGTCGGCGATCTGCGCGCGAGCGCGTACTTGCTGAAGGGCCTCGGCGATCCCGACGCGTGGGTGCGCTACTACGCGTGCCAGGCGCTGGGCAAGCTGGCCTCCGAGCCGGCGGCTGAGGCGATCATCAGGCTGCTCGCCGATCCCGCGGGCCAGGTGCGCGTCGCCGCCGTCGAGGCGCTGTCCTGCCTGCGCGGCGACGCCGCGGCGCAGGCCCTCAACGCCGCGGCCGTGGACGCCGACAGCGACATCCAGCGCGCGGCGCTCGTCGGGCTCGGCGTCGCGCAGCGCTCCGACGCGCTGCCGCTCATTCTGAACGCGGCGCGCTCACCCGACGCGGCGACTCGCCTGGTCGCGATCTCGGCGCTCGCCGGCTTCCGATCGCTGTCGGTGCTGAGCGCGTTCCGCGTGGCGGCGGCCGATCCCGACGAGAGCGTGCGCACGGCGTCGATCGGCTTCCTCGCGGCGATGACGGGCGGCCCCGCGACGCGAACGCTCATCAGCTTGCTGGCGACGGGGACCGTGACCGAGCAGGTGCTGGCGGCGCTGTCCCTGCACGTCGAAGGTCGAATCGCGGGCCTCGTCGTCGGGCTCGAGGAAGCGGACGACGAGACGGCCCCCGCGCTCACGTCGGCGCTCGCGCGCATGCGACGCCCCGACGCCTCTGCGGCGCTCGTGCAGGCGATGTCGATGCGCAACGTCGCGGCTCGAAAAGCCGCCGCGAGCGCCCTCGCCGTCCTCGGCAGCAAAGAGGCGCTCGCGGCGCTCCGAACCGCCGCCAGCGCCGATCCCCAGCCAGAGGTCCGTCAGATCTGCTCCCTGCTCCTGTCGCGCTGAGGCGGACATGCCGCCTCTGCCGATGTCCCCGCAGGTGTTCTCGATCCTGAGCGCGCTCGTCGCAGAGCGGATCGGCCTGCACTTCGACGTTCCGCACGCGCCCATCTTCGCCGAGAAGGTCGGCGCGCGCGCCGTCGAAGCAGGGTTCGAGTCGCTGCTCGACTACTACTACTTTCTTCGCTACGACCCGCAGAGTCAGCGCGAGCTCGACAGCCTCATCGAGGCGCTGGTCGTCGGAGAGACCTACTTGTTTCGCGAGCTGGCGCCGCTCGAAGCGGCGGTCGACGACCTCATCGGGCCCCTCGTCGAGGCCGGAAGGCGCCCGCGCGTCTGGTGCGCGGCGTGCGCCACGGGTGAGGAGCCACACACGCTCGCGTTGTTGCTGGCGGCGCGCGGCTTGCTGTCCGCCGTCGACATCGTCGCGAGCGACATCAACGCCGCGGCTCTTTCGCGCGCGCGCTCGAGCCGCTTCAGCCGCCGCGCCGTTCGCGCCGATGTTCCCGCGTTCGCGGCCTCGCGCCTGCGCGTCGAGGAGCGAGAGGTCACGATCGACCCGGGCCTCACGCAGCGCATCGATTGGCGGAGGATCAACCTCATGGATGACGCCGCCGTCGCTGACCTGGGGACGTTCGACGTGATCTTCTGCCGCAACGTCCTCATTTATTTTAGCGACGAGACCGCGCGGCAGGTCATCGAGCGGTTGGGCGCGCGCCTCGCTCCCGACGGCGCCCTCTTCGTCGGGATCTCGGAGTCGCTCCTCCGCTTCGGCACGTCGCTGCGCTGCGAAGAGCAGAGCGGCGTCTTCCTCTACAAAAAGGTTTCATGAACCCCGCCCGCCCCCTTCGTGTCCTCGTCGTCGACGACTCGGCCTTCGCGCGCAAGGTCCTCCGCGAGACGCTCTCCGTGAGCAGAGCGCTCGAGGTCGTGGGCGTCGCACGCGACGGCCTCGAGGCGCTCGAGAAGATCGCCGAGCTGAAGCCGGACGTCGTCACGCTCGATCTCGTGATGCCCAACCTCGACGGTCTCGGCGTGTTGCGCGCGCTGCCGCCCGACGGGGGACCACGCGTCGTGATCGTCAGCATCTCCGACAGCAACAGCGCCCTCGGTGTCGAGGCCTTGCAGATCGGCGCCGTCGACCTCGTTCAGAAACCAACGGCGCTCGCGACCGATCGGTTGTACGAGCTGTCGAGCGAGCTCGTCGCGAAGGTCATCGCCGCGGGCGGCTCGCATCGTCGGCTCGTCGCGCCGGCGCCCGCGCCCCGCCCGCTCTCTGTCGCGACGGGAGACGTGCGCCTGATCGTCATCGGCACCTCGACCGGCGGACCGCAGGCCCTCACCCGGCTCCTCACCGCCCTGCCCGGCGACCTGCCGTGCGCCGTCGCCGTCGCGCTCCACATCCCGGCGGGCTACACGGACGCGCTCGCGCGGCGGCTCGACGAGGCCTGCGCGCTGCACGTGTTCGAGGCGTCCGAGGGCGCCACGCTCGCGCCCGGCAGCGTCGCGATCGCGCGCGGCGGCGTGAACCTTCGCCTCCGCTCCGACGGGGGCACCATCACGACGCACCTCGATGCGACGCCCACGGCGTCCCCGTTCTTGCCCTCGGTCGACGTGCTGTTCGAGAGCGCCGCCGCCGCGCTCGGATCTGCGGTTCTGGGCGTCGTCCTCACGGGCATGGGCAACGACGGCGTCGCGGGCGCGCGCGCCATTCACGGCGCTCGCGGCCGCACGCTGACCGAGTCCGAAGGATCCTGTGTCGTCTACGGGATGCCGCGGGCGGTCGTCGAGGCCGGTTTCTCCGACGGCACCGCGTCGATCGAAGACATGGCCGACCTGATCTTGAAGAGCGTCTAGCCTCGGTCTTCGTCGCGGCGGCCCCGTCACCACACGGTGAGGTGTTTCGAAGCAGTGCCGTGGCCCACGCTCGCGGCGCCCATTCCAGCGGCCTCTTTGCGGGCACGGCGCATGCACTTCAAAGCTGTATGGACGCAAACAAGCTTATCGTGACGGGGCTGGAGGACGAGGGGCTCGACAACGAGACCGAGGCGCTCGAGCAAGCGAAGGTCTTTCAAGAGGCGATCCGGTCGGCGTGGACGCGGGACTTTGTGTTGCGCTCGAAGGTCCTCGATCGCGGGATACGCGCGAGCTGCGCCGCGGCGGACCTTCGTCGCTGGTCGAGCACGTACGCGCGAACCGAGCTCGAGGCGACCGATGCTCAACGACTCATCCAGGTCCCGGCAGCGATCGCCGCCTAGCGCGACCTGATCCACGCGGCATTGAGCTGTTCTGTCCGCTGGGGGTACCTTTCACGCGTGGTGATGCTTCGAGCCGTCCCGCGGCTTCGTGCCGACGCCCCGTCTTCCGACGCGCAGCTCGTGGAGGCTGCCCGTCGCGGCGACGCGTTCTCTGCCGAGATCCTCGTGCGCCGACACGTGCGGGCCGTGAACGGCCTCGCGTTGCGGCTGCTCGGACGCGACGGCGATGTCGACGACGTGGTCCAGGACAGCTTCGCGGCCGCCTTCGGCGCGCTCGACAGACTTCAAGATCCGCAGGCGTTCGAGGCTTGGATCTGCGGCATTCTCGTTCGCACCGTCGGCAAGGCCATCCGCCGACGACGCATGCTGGCCCGTCTGGGCCTCGGGCGCGCGCTGCTCGCGATCGACCTCGACGCCTTGATTGCACCGTCGGTCCCCCAAGACGAGGCGCTCGAGCTGCGCCGGCTCTATGCGTTGGCAGAGCGGCTCCCGGCGGCGCTGCGCATCCCTCTCCTCCTTCAGCGTGTCGAGGGGCTCGGCCTCGTCGAGATCGCCAAGCTCACGGGGGCGTCCCTCGCGACCGTGAAACGGCGGATCACGACCGCCGAGGTGGCCTTGCGCGACAGCTTTCTGCGCGGCGAGGGACGATGACCCAGACCTCGAAATCATTGGGGCGTCACGTTTCGCCAGCGCTCGACGAAGCGAGACTCGAGCGCCAGGTGGCGGCGATCGTCGAGCGCGCTGGCCCGCGACGCCGTCAGCGGCGGCTCGTCCTCCTGACCGCGGCGGCCGTCTCCGTGTGTGGGCTGGGCCTCTTCGCGGTCCGGCGAGGTGGAGATCGGGTTGCGGCTCGAGTCCCCGCCGCGACCTTGGGCACCACGATCGAGGCGCCCGCGGGCGGCGAGACCATCACGCTGGCCGACGGCTCGCGCGCCGTCCTGGACCCGGGCAGCAAGGTGACGTTGAGCTCCGCACGCGCCGAGCGTATTGCCATGACGCTCGAACGAGGTGGCCTTGATCTCGAGGTTTTTCCCGCGGACGGCAAGCCATTCGTCGTCGTGTCGCGCGGCTACGAGAGCAAGGTCTCGGCGGCTCGCTTTCGGGAGCGTCTCCTCGAAAATGGCGGCGCGACCGTCCTCGAGGTCGAGGTGGCGCGCGGACGCGTGCGCGTGAGTCGCGCCGACGACGGCCGATCGGACGCCGGCGATCAACTCGTGCTCGACGCGGGCGAGACATGGTCCACGACGATCGACGGAACGCCGCCCGTCGCGACGCCGCTCCCGGGAAGCGCCCCAGCGTCCTCGGCGCAGATGCGCCCAGCAATCAGGAATGTCGGTGGCGAAGAGAGCACCAAGGACCTGCTCATCCGCGCGGAGGCGTTCCGCGCAGCGAACGACCCAGCGGCGGCGGCTCGCCTGTTCAACCTCCTGCGCGTTCGTCATCCGTCGGATCCACGCGCCGGCTTGGCGGCGTTCGAGCTCGGCCGGCTCCGCCTGGATCAGCTCGGCGATCCTCGCGGCGCCGCGGCGGCGTTTAGAGATGCCCTCTCCATCACCGACGCGCCATTCCGGCAGGACGCGCAGGCCCGACTGGTCGAAGCCTACGAAGCCGCCGGGGATCGGGAACGCTGTCTCGAAGCCCGCGCGACCTACCTGTCGCGCTATCCACAGGGCGTTCACCGAGAGAAGATCGTCGCGCGTTGTACCGAGTAGCTCCCTCCCTCGTGCGCGCGAGCAGTCGCGCCCGCGCGGCGCTGCTGCTGTTGCTGTTGCTCGCGAAGCCGGCGCGCGCGGAGGCGCCCCACCCAACGCTGACCTGCGGATCTTCCGGAACGCCCGTCGTCCGCTTGGTCGAGGTCGACGTGCCCGTCGACGTGGTCTTCCGCGCACAGTTGGCGACGCAGCTCGAGGCAGGGTTGAGATCCCGCCACCTCGAGCTGTGCGTCGCGGGCGCGGAGGCGGCAGACGACGCGAGCGAGGTGGAGCTCGCCGGATCGAAGGACTCGATCATGTCGATCGTGATTCGCGACGCGATCACGGCGAAACGCGTCGCGCGCGAGGTGGACCTGCGGGCCGTGCCGCCCGACGCGAGGCCGCTCACCGTGGCGCTCGCCGTCGACGAGCTCCTGCGGGCGAGCTGGCTCGAGCTCACGCTCCCGGACGCGCCCTCGCCCTCCCGTCCCGTTCCCGCCGCGATCACGAAAGCCATCGCGACCCCGGCGACGACGCGAGCGAGCGACGACCGGTGGCAGCTCGGCGCCGCGCTGGCGGCAGATCACTTCGGCGGCGGCGTCGATCAGGCCGGCGTCGACGTCGAGGGACGCGTCGCCGTCGCGCCGTCGTTGGCCTTCGAAGCGAAGTTCGGCCTTCGCGCTCAAGCGCCCACGCACGCGGTCGACGGCGCCGTCCACGGGACATCGATCGATGCGAGCGCAGGCGCGGCGCTCTCGCTGCCTCCGCACGGGCGCCGGTGGCACCTCGAGGTCCTCGGGGACGGGCGACTCATGCACGTGAGCCTCTCCGGCGAGCCGCGGCCCGGCGCACGCGGCGCCGACACCTCGGTGACCGCGCTGTATTTGAGCGCGGGCCTCCGTGGCGCTGTCCGCGTCGCGCCCGCCTTCGGGCTCTCGCTCACGGGGGCCTTCGGCGTTCCCGTTCATCCCGTCGAGATCTTCGACGGCGGCGCGCAGGTTGCCAGCCTGTCGGGACCTTTGTTCTCGTTGGCCCTCGGGGGCTGGTGGCGGTTCCGGTGAGCCGATCCCCGCGCTCGCGGTACCTAACCGGCGAGATGAGCACGATCATGAAGACCTTCGCTCTGCGCCCCGGACTGATTTTGTTCGCCGTCATCGTCGCGGCGGCGCTCGTCGAGGGCGGGTGTGGGAAGAGCAGCGTCGCCCCGCTGTCTCCCGGGCCCGACGGCGCGAGCTTCGTCGACGGCTCCCCTTCGACGGGCGGCACGGCCGGAACCAGCGGCGCACCGTCGGACGGCGGCGCGTGCCCTTCGTATCAAAGCCTCTGCAACGGCGCGTGCATCCCGACGAGCACCGATCCGAACAACTGCGGCGGCTGCGGCATCAAGTGCGCGAGCACGCTGTCCTGCGCCGGCGGATCCTGCGCGTCGGGATGTCTACCCGGTCTCGACAGCTGCGCGCAGAGCTGCGTCGATCGCATGTCGGACAGCCAGAACTGCGGTTCGTGCGGGAAGGTCTGCGCCAAGGGAGAAGGCTGCGTGAAAGGCAGCTGCGAGGCCGCCGTCCCCGTCGGCGCCGGCTCCACCAACTGCGCGGGCGGCGGCCCTCCGATCGTGGGCGCGGCGAACCTGGGAGGCTGCCTCGGCGACCTCGCGCAGACGACCTTTCGGTGGGGGTTGTGCTCGTGCAAGGACGTTCACGTCAGCGACAAGCTCCTCGTCGACGCGTACGACAGCCGTCTCGGCCTCTATCACCCCGGTGGGTTGGGCGGCGGCGTCGGCGTGAACGGCGGCTACGACACGTCGGCCGCCGCGGAGATCTGGGGAACCCTCTGGTGCGCCGCAGACACGGGCGTCGACACGAAGGCGCCCAACACGATCAAGCAGGAGCTCCGCGTGGGCGGCCCGTTCCACACGAGCGACACCTTCGCGGTCGGTGACGACGCCTACGTCGCGGGCGACGTCTCGACGAGCTCTTCGATTCAGATCGGCGGAGCGCTTCACCTGCCGGCGACGTCGATGCTCGGAGCCAACGTGACCTACGGGACGCTGGCGCGCGAACCGGTGACCGTCGCGCCGCCCTGCGACTGTCAACCGCAGCAGCTCATCCCGATCGCCGCCATCGTGGCCGCGCACCGCGCGCCCAACAACGACGACGCGCTCATCAACCTCGATCCCGCGATCTTCGCGACGCGCGGGAGCCCGCGGCGGCTCGATCTGCCGTGCGGTAACTATTATCTGACGAGCATCTCGCAGAGTGATCCCCTCACGGTGGTCGCGCACGGACGAACGGCGCTCTACATCGACGGTGACGTCAGCGGCAGCGACGCCTTGACGTTCGCGCTCGATCCCGACGCCGAGCTCGACATCTTCATCGCCGGCACGATCGACGCGTCGGCCGGCCTCACGATCGGCTCGCCCAACTATCCGGCGTTGAGCCGAACCTACGTCGGCAGCACGAACGGTCTGCGCCTCTCGGC
>DATAZS010000508.1:0-5496 GCA_036271915.1 Polyangia bacterium | reverse complement strand
GGTCGGCCGCCACGGTGATCGCGGCTCGTTCGAGTACTTCCTGCGCGAGCTCGGCTACGCCGTGCTGCCGTGGGTCGCGCTCGCGCCCGCGGCGCTCGTCTACGCCGCCATGCGCCCCGTGCGCGCCGTGCGCCGCCAGGGCATCTACTGGTTCGGCGCGATCTGGTTCGTGGCGGCGTATGCGCTCGTGTCGCTGTCGGTCACGAAGTTCCACCACTACATCCTGCCGTCGCTGCCCGGCCTCGCCATCACGATCGGCTGCTTCATCGACGACCTGCTCGAGCGACGCGCGACGCGCCCCGCAGCGGTCGCGGCGCTCGTCGGCGCCCCGCTGCTCGCGCTCGTCGTCATCGATCTCGCGTTCCTGCCCAAGGACGCGCAGCACTTCATCTGGCTCTTCTCGTACGACTACATCAACTCGCCCGCGGGGCGGCCGTGGCCGCCCGGGCTCGACTTCGGCCCGGCGCTCACAATCTTCGCCGTGGTTTTTGGCCTCGCGGCGCTCGGCCTCGGCGTGCGGCGGTTGCAGCGCGCCGCCGCCGTCGCGCTCTGCCTCGCGGCCGTGGCGTTCACTTACTTCCTGCTCGACGGCTACATGATGAAGGTCACGCCGTACTGGACGCAGAAAGAGCTCATCGCGAACTATTACAAGCTGCGTAGCTCCCCCGACGAGCGCCTGCTCGTGTGGCAGATGTATTGGCGCGGCGAGAACTTCTACACGCAAAACGAGATCTTCGAGGGCCCGACGGCCGAGCGCACGATCTTCCTCGGCGACAAGAACGTCGAGAACCTCAAGGCCTGGATGTCGAAGCACCGCGGCAAGCGCGCCTTCTTCCTCATCGAGAAGAGCCGCTGGTCGCAGCTCGAGGGCATCGTGCCGGCCGACGCCAAGGCATCGCTGCACATGGTCGACGAGAGCAACATGAAGTTCGTGCTCGGCCAGATCCAGCTCTGACGGTTGACTCTGACTGCCAACTCTGACGCGGACGGTCAGGGGGGCAGCCGGCGTTGACGGCGTGACCTCCGGGTGGCAGGATGCGCGCTCTTTCCGACCCGGGGGCTTTGCCCTGTCCGGGGTGGCGAGTGAATTCATCGTGCTCAAAGCGCTCACAATCTTCTCCGGCAACGCGAACCGCGCGCTCGCGAAGTCGATCTGCGAATACGTCGAGGTGCCGCTCGGCAACGCCGAGGTGACCCGCTTCGCCGACGGCGAGATCTACGTCGAGATCAACGAGAACGTCCGCGGCGTCAACTGCTTCGTCGTGCAGCCGACGTGCGCGCCCGCGAACGACAACCTCATGGAATTGCTGGTCATGATCGACGCGCTCAAGCGCGCCTCGGCCGGCTCGATCGTCGCCGTCATTCCGTACTTCGGCTACGCGCGCCAGGATCGCAAGAGCAAGCCGCGCACGCCGATCTCGGCCCGCCTCGTCGCCGATCTGCTGACCGCCGCCGGCGTCGAGCGCGTGCTTTCGATCGATCTGCACGCCGGACAGATCCAGGGCTTCTTCAACATCCCCGTCGATCATCTCTACGGCATGCCCGTGCTGCTCGAGCCGCTCAAGCAGCGCATCGATGTTGCCAACGCCGTCGTCGTGTCGCCGGACGCGGGTGGCGTCGAGCGCGCGCGCGCGTACTCGAAGCGCCTCGGCACGAGCCTCGCCATCATTGATAAGCGCCGTCCGGCGCCGAACGTGAGCGAAGTCGTCAACATCATCGGCGACGTCAAGGGCCGCGACGCCATCATCGTCGACGATATGATCGACACGGCGGGCACCGTGTGCGCCGCCGCGCAGGCCATCAAGGACAAGGGCGCGCGCAACGTGTTCGCCGTCGCGTCGCACGGCGTGCTGTCGAACCCCGCCGTCGAGCGCATCACGGCGTCGCCCATTCAAGAGCTGCTCATCACCGACACGATCCCGCCGCGCGCCGACGTGCGGGCGTGTCCCAAGATCAAGGTCTACTCGATCGCGAAGATGGTCGGCGAGGCCGTCAAGCGCATCCACCACGGCGACTCGATCAGCTCGCTTTTTATCTAATAAGTCCGCGACGCCCTACGGCGTCGCTTCAGGCAACGGCAACAGTCGACAGACAACGGCACCCGGCACAAAGGAAATGGAAATGGAATTCGCAAAGGTCAGCGCAGAGGTCAGGACGGCGATCGGCAAGGGCGGCTCGCACAAGGTGCGCGCGGCCGGCAAGGTGCCGGGGGTGCTGTACGGACAGAAGATCGCGCCGGTCGCCGTGACGTTCGAGGAGAAGTCTCTCCTCACGTCGCTCGACAAGGAGAAGCGCCGCAACACCGTGTTCACGCTCTCGATCTCGGGCGGCGAGAACGTCACGGCCATGGTGCGCGACGCGCAGATCGATCCGATCTCGCAGCGAATCATCCACGTCGACTTCCTGCGCGTCGATCTCGACTCCGAGGTCACGGTCACGGTGCCGCTCGTGCTCACGGGCAAGGCCATCGGCACGACGAACGGCGGACAGCTGCACCAGAGCACGCACGTCCTTCCCGTCGCCGCGAAGCCCGCCGCGATCCCGACCAAGATCGAGGTCGACGTCTCGGGCCTCGACATGGGCGAGGCGCTCCACGTGAGCGACCTCAAGCTCGGCGCGGGCGTGCGCGCGCTGCTCGATCCGCGTGACGCCATCGCGTCAGTCGTCGCGCCGAAGGCCGAGAAGGCCGAGGAGGCCGCCGCCGCTCCCGTCGAGGGCGCCGTGCCGGCCGAGGGCGCGGCCGCCGCTGGTGGCGACAAGGCCGCCGCGGGCGCCAAGCCCGCCGCGGGCGCCAAGGCGGCTCCGGCCGCTGGTGGCGACAAGAAAGAAGGGGGCGGAGAGAAGAAGGGCAAGTAGTCGTCGTTCGGGCGCGACGAGACGTCCATGTTCCTCGTGGTGGGGCTCGGGAATCCGGGCCGGCAGTATCAAGGCAACCGCCACAACGTGGGGTTTCGCGTCGTCGAGCAGCTGGCCGCGCGCGCGGGGGCATCGTCCCCGCGCGGCAAGTACGGCGCAGAGCTCTACGAGATCGCGCTCGGCGCCGAACGCGTCGTTCTCTGCAAGCCCATGGAGTTCATGAACGTCAGCGGCCAGGCCGTGCGACAGGTCGCGGGGTTCCACAAGATCCCCGCGGCGCGCACGATCGTCGTCCACGACGAGCTCGACGTGCCCTTCGGGCGCCTCAAGCTCGGCACGGGCGGGGGCGCGGGCGGTCACAACGGCATCCGGTCGATCATCGCTGATTTGGGCACGCCGGACTTCGCGCGCGTGCGCTTCGGCGTCGATCGGCCGCCGCCGAGCTGGCAGGGGGCGGACTACGTCCTCGCGAACTTCACGGGCACCGAGCAGAAGGAATTGCCGGCGCTCCTCGACCTCGCGGCCGACGCCGTCGAGGACATCATCGCGCGCGGCATCGGCCTCGCGATGAACAAGTTCAACACGAAACCCAAAGCAGCAAAGACATCGGGAAGCGACGCGTGATGGTCACGCGCACGCGCCCCGTTTCCTTGCCCGTGGCGACACGGACCTCACGTCCATAAGGAGACAGCATGGCAGCACAGAGACTGGGCTCGGCCAGAGACATGGTCGGCCGCAAACGAGAGTACGAGACGATCTACATCCTCCGTCCCGACAGCACGAACGACGTCATCGGCCAGGTCAACACGAAGGCCCGCGGCGTCATCGAGTCCGGCGGCGGCACGATCCTCAAGATCGACAACCTGGGCAAGCGCAAGCTCGCCTACGAGGTGCAGAAGCAGCTCAAGGGCATCTACCTGTTCTTCTCGTACCTGGGCCAGGCCGGCCTCGTCGAGGAGCTCGAGCGCAACCTGCGCCTCACCGACTCGGTCATCCGCTACTACTCGGTGAAGATCGCCGAGAACGTCGACCCGGCGGCGCGCACGAGCGACTTCACGGAGGAGGCCTTCTCGAAGGCCTCGACGCCCGGTCCCGACGAGGAGGAGATCGCGACGGGTCAGGCCCAGGCGCGCTCGCCCTTCGACGACGACGAGGGTGCGTTCGACTTTGAAGAGGCCGTGTTCGGCGGCGTCGACGAGCCCCTGCGCTCGAGCAAGAGGGAGGACTAGATCATGTCGACTGGAGCAGTGGCAGCTGAAGACACCAAGGGTGGCGATCGTGACGGCAAGAAGCGCACGATGGGCCGTCGCAAGCAGTGCAAGTTCTGTGGGGACGAGGCGCTCAAGATTGACTACAAGGACGTCAGCCTCCTCAAGTACTTCATCACCGATCGCGGCAAGCTCGTGCCGCGTCGTCTGTCCGGCAATTGCGCGAAGCACCAGCGCGAGATCGCCGTGGCGGTCAACCGGGCGCGCATGATCGCGCTCATGCCCTTCGCGGTCACGGGAGCGTAAGTCATGCAGGTCATTCTCAGAGACGACATGGACAACCTCGGCAAGTCTGGCGAGGTCGTCAACGTGAAGCCGGGCTACGCGCGCAACTATCTGTTGCCGCGTGGCCACGCCATCAAGGCGACGGAGACCGGCGTCAAGCGCGTCGAGCACGAGAAGCGCGTCATCGCGGCGCGCACGGCGAAGCTCGCGAAGGAGGCGCAGGCGGAGGCTGACAAGCTCTCGCAGATCAGCGTCTCGATCGCGCGCGCCGTCGGCGAAGAGGACAAGCTCTACGGCTCGGTCACGACGCGCGACATCGCCGAGGCGCTCGCGGCCAAGGGCGTCAAGGTGGACTCGAAGAAGATCCACCTCGACGAGCCGCTCAAGGCGCTCGGCATGACCGAGGTCCAGGTGAAGCTGGGCCGCGGCGTCAACGCCACGATCAAGGTCTGGGTCGTCAAAGAAGAAAAGTAGCAGTAAGAGACCCGATCGAAAGCGCGCGGCACCTCACGGTGTCGCGCGTTTTGCTTTTGTGATCGCCCGAACGCGCTGGCCGCAGTCGCAGGCGGTCCTGTGGAAAGTCTGTTGGCGGGAATCTTTTTTCGTCCTGGACCTCGAAGGTTGCGGCGCGCCGGCAAGTTCGGCGGTGCAAGGTCAGCGTCGCAGGCATAGGATGCCGCCTCCATGCTGGAGCTCGCCTCGAACAACACGCAGGCCCAGCGCAGCCAGCCGCACAATCTCGACGCCGAAAAGTCGGTGCTCGGGTCGGTGTTCATCAAACCGGCCGCGTTCGACGAGATCGCGACGACGCTGCAGGTCGATGACTTCTTCCTGCCGGCCCACCGCGAGGTCTTCGACGCCATGCTCGCGCTCGACAAGCGGCGTCAGCCCATCGACGTCATCGCCGTCGCCGACGAGCTGCGCACGCGCGGGATGCTGCCGCGGCTCGAGGGCGGCATGGCCTACCTCACGGACCTCGCGAACTCGGTGCCGACGGCCGAGAACAGCGCGCATTACGGTCGACTCGTAAAAGAAAAGGCGACGCTGCGTCGGTTGATCGCGGCCTGCGCCGAGGTGCAATCGAGCGCCTACGGCGACTTCGGCGAGTTCGAATCCTTCCTCGACGAGGCCGAAACCAAGATCTTCA
>DATAZS010000507.1:0-5847 GCA_036271915.1 Polyangia bacterium | reverse complement strand
ACTCGAAGTCGATCGTCGTCGCCTTGCGAACGCCCGCCGTGCGCGCCGGCACGACGAGCTTCCAGCCGCCGCGCTCACCGTCGGCCTCGACGCGGAGGACGACGTCCGAGAGCTCGGGCGCGAACAGCTCGAAGTTCTTCTGCAGGCGGATGGCGCCCGCGGCGACTGCCTTCTGGTCGCGCAGGTCTTCCCTCGACAGCTTCGCGAACTTCACGAACCCGTCGACGATGCGCCCGTCGACCTTGCGATCCATGACGCTGAGCAAGCGCCGATATTTCGCGGTCTGACGGCAGAGCTGGCGCAACGCCTCGCCCGAGATGCCGTCGGGCTTGCCGGGCGCGCGCAGCTTCATGTTCTCGGCCGCGCTCTCGAGCAGGTATTCCTCGAGGGCCGTCTCGTTCTTGAGGTACAGCTCCTTTTTTCCCTTCTTCACGCGGTACAGCGGCGGCTGCGCGATGTAGAGATAGCCGCGATCGACGACCTCGGCGAAGTGGCGATAGAAGAAGGTCAGCAGCAACGTCCGGATGTGGCTTCCGTCGACGTCGGCGTCCGTCATGATGATGATGCGGTGGTAGCGGATCTTGTCGACGTTCTTCTCGTCGGCGACGCCGCAACCGAGCGCCGTTATGAGCGTCACGATCTCCTGTGACGACAGCATCTTCTCGAGGCGCGCCTTCTCGACGTTGAGGATCTTGCCGCGCAGCGGGAGGATCGCCTGGTCCTTGCGGTTGCGGCCCTGCTTCGCGGAGCCGCCGGCGCTGTCGCCCTCGACGATGTAGATCTCGGCGAGCGCGGGGTCGCGCTCCTGGCAGTCGGCGAGCTTGCCGGGCAGCGACGACGAGTCGAGCGCGCCCTTGCGCTGCACCATCTCGCGCGCCTTGCGGGCGGCGTCGCGCGCGCGCGCCGCGAGCACGGCCTTCTCGATGATCTGCTTGGCGACGCGCGGATTCTCCTCGAGGAAGCGGCCGAGCTTCTCGTTGACGATGCGCTCGACGATGCCCTTGACCTCGGACGAGACGAGCTTGTCCTTCGGCTGGTTACTGAACTTCGGGTCGGGGTGCTTGACCGACACGATGGCCGTGAGTCCCTCGCTGATGTCGTCTCCGCCGAGGCCGCTCTTGAGATCCTTGAGCAGGCCCGCGGCCTGCGCGTACGCGTTCACGGTGCGCGTGAGCGCGGCGCGGAAGCCCGTGAGGTGCGTGCCGCCGTCCTTGTTCTTGATGTTGTTCGTGAAGCAGTAGATCGCTTCCTGATACGAGTCGTTCCACTGCAGCGCGATGTCGACCTGCGTGCCGTCGACGTCGCCCTGCACGGCGACGGGCTTGTCGTGGACGACCGTCTTCGACGCGTTGAGGTCGGCGACGAACTGCGAGATGCCGCCCGAGAACTTGAACTCGTGCGACTTATCGGAACGCTCGTCGCGGATCGAGATCGCGAGGCCACTGTTGAGGTACGACAGCTCGCGCAGGCGCTGCGTCAGGATCTCGAAGCTGAACTCCGTGCCCTTGAAGATCTCGGGGTCGGGCTTGAACGTGATCTTCGTGCCGGTCTTCTTCGACTCGCCGATGACCTTGATGGCCGTCACGGGGTCGCCGCGGCGGTACTCCTGGTAGTACGTCTTGCCGTCGCGCTTGATCTCGAGCTTGAGGAGCTCCGACAGCGCGTTGACGACCGAGACGCCGACGCCGTGCAGACCGCCCGAGACCTTGTAGTTCGAGTGGTTGAACTTGCCGCCCGCGTGCAGCACCGTCATGACGACCTCGGCCGTGGGCCGGTTCTCGGTCGGGTGAAGGCCGACGGGGATGCCGCGGCCGTTGTCGTCGACCGAGACCGAGCCGTCGAAGTGGATCGCGACCTCGATGCGATCGCAAAAGCCGGCGAGCGCCTCGTCGACGGAGTTGTCGACGACCTCGTACACCATGTGGTGCAGGCCCGTGCCGTCGTCCGTGTCCCCGATGTACATCCCGGGGCGTTTGCGCACGGCCTCGAGGCCCTTGAGGACCTGGATGCTCTCTTCGTTGTAGGTGCTGGCGGAGGGTGCTGTCCCGGCCGACTTTTCGTCAGCGCCAGGGAGCCCGCCGCCCGGCGGATCGACCGTTGTGGTCATCGTGTCTCGCAGGGGGTCTCGGAGCTCATAAAGCCCAAAGGTTGCGATTATCTAGCACGTTCGACCAAGACCGTAAAGGGAATAGCCGCCGCGTGCGCATGCGAAGTTGTTTCAGGCGACGATCCGACCCGCGATCACGTGAAAATCGACGCGCTCGGCGAGCGGCGAAACGACGTCCCGTTCGGTCACTGAGATCAGCGTCTGGCAGGAGAGGCCGCCCACCATGTCGAAGAGGAACTTTCGGCGCGTCGGATCGAGCTCGCTCGGGACGTCGTCGAGCAGCAGCACGGGGACATCCGCGCGGCGGGCCTCGACGTTCGTGAGCTCGGCGAGCTTGAGCGCGAGCACGAGCGAGCGGAGCTGGCCCTGCGACGCGTGCTCGCGCGCGAGGCGGCCCGCGAGGACGATCTCGAGGTCGTCCGTGTGGGGGCCCGTGCCCGTGAAGCGGCGGCGCTCGTCGAGCGCGCGCTGGGCGCGCAGCGTCGCGAGCAACGCCGCCTGCACGGCCGGCTCGTCGGGCGCGGCGTCGACGGCGGGGATGCTCCGGTAACGCAGCTCGACGGCCAGGTCGCCATGCAGCGCGTGGAAGAAGTCGCGTGTGCGTGGCGCGAGGTCCTCGACGAGCGCGCGGCGGCGCAGCACGACGCGCGCCCCCGTGCGCGCGAGCTCTTCGTCGTAGGCGTCGAGTAGCACGGGGTCGACGCCGCCGCGCTTGAGCAGGTGGTTGCGGCTCTTGACGACCTTCTGGAAGGCGGCCGCCTCGCGGTAATAGCCCCGTTCGACGTTGAAGACGGCGAGGTCCAGGAAGCGTCGGCGGGCCGACGGCGCCGCGCGCGGCAGCAGCAAGTCCTCGGGCACGAACAAGACGACGCTCACGGCGCCGAAGACGGCGGCGGCGCCGCGTACGGCCTTCCCGTCGAGCGCCACGCTGCGGCCGTCGGGCCCTAGCTTGATCTCGACCTTGCGGTCGAGCCCGCGGTGCTCGATGCGGGCCGCGAGCTGCGCTCGACCATTCGCCGTCGCTCCGCCGCGCACGAGCTCGTCGGCGTGGCTCGTGCGGAACGACCGCAGCGTGGACAGGTAGTAGACGGCCTCGATGAGGTTCGTCTTGCCCTGGCCATTGTCGCCGTGCAGGACGTTGACCCGCGGTCCCGGCACGAAGTCGAGCGGCTCGAGGTTGCGCCACCCTTGCGCGCGCAGCTCGCGAATCCGCACGCTACGAGGTTCCCAGGTCCGGCGTCACGCGTCCGCGGTCACAACCTCATGGGCATGACGACGCCGACGTAGTCGCTGCCGTCGGCGGGCCGCACGACGCCGGGATCGAGCTCGCCCGACAGCTCGAGCCGAATCTCCGACGTCTCGACCTCGGACAGCAGGTCGATGAAGTAGCGCGCGTTGAAGCCGATCTGCAGCGCGGGGCCCTTGTAAGGCACGTCGATCTCTTCCTTGGCGGCGCCGAGGTCGGGGTTGTCGCTCTCGACGCGCAGCTTGCCCTTCTCGAGCGCGAAGCGCACGCCCCAGGTTTTGTCCGACGACATGAGGGCGACTCGCTTGAGCGCGTCGACGAGCGCGGCGCGCGACACGACGACCGCCCGGTCGTTGTCCTTGGGGATGACCTGGTCGTACGGCGGGAACTGTCCATCGACGAGCTTCACGCAGATGGCGACGTCGTCGGCCTTGAGGACGAAATAGAGGCCCGTGTCATGGCCTCCCTGCTTGCTCTGGTAGATGCCGATCTCGCACGGTCCTTCGCGCGTCTCGATGGCGCGACGGAGCTCGAGGACACCCTTGCGTGGAATGAGGACGCCCGTGGCGAGCTTCGGGCCGCCTGGCAGCGGACGGCCGACCTTCGACAGCCGGTGGCCATCGGTCGAGACCATGCGGCCCGTCGTGCCGTCGCTCTCGAAGAGGACGCCCGACAGGTGCTGGCGCGTCTCGTCGAGGGACACCGAAAAGATCGTCTTCGCGATCATCTCGCGCAGCGTCGACGACTCGACGGGGAACGTCTCGGCCTCCTGGACGTTCGGGAGCTTGGGGTAGTCACGGTCGGCCATCCCGACGACGCGGAACTCGACCTTACCCGAGCGGACCTCGGCCCAGTTCTGCTCGGTGGCGCGCACCCGCACCTCGTCGTCGGGCAGGCCCTTGACGATCTCGTAGAGCTGGCGCGCCGAGACGGTGAGGCCGCCTTCTTTCTCGACCTTCGCCGTGAGCGCAACCGTCGTCGTCACGGAGAGATCCGTCGCCGCGCACAGCAGCTTGCCCTTGCCGTCCGTCCGCAGGAGGACGTTCGCGAGGATGGGCAACGTGCTCTTGCGATCGGCGATGCCGGAGGCGAGGTAGAGCCCCCTCAAGAACTCGTTCTTTTGGATCTTGAACTCCATCCCGTCTCCTTCGCGTCTCGCTCGACCCCGCTCTTTGGCCGGTTCCCGTTCCCGGTTCCCGACCTTCCCGTTTCGGTAATCCCCAGACTCGGCCAGCCCTCTCTTTTATCTTTAATTTATTAGAGATGAAAGCAGATGTAGTAGGGGCTGTGGGGATGTGGAAAAACACCCCCTTCACCGTCGGTGAGCCCCCTCCACCGACCCTGTGGGAGACCCACCCAGACCTACCCCCGTCAACTGTGGACAAATTCGGCGCTCCCCACCCCAGCCCTCTCTCCACACCCTCATCAACAACTTTACAGCCTCTCCAGATCCTCCTGAGCTGAGCCGATCCAAGTCGAAGGGAGGCGTGGCTCCGCCACGCCGGCTCTCCTTGCAAAGCAATGGGGAGGGCCCGCGGGAGAGGCAAAGGCCCTTCCGCGACCCGAAGGGATTAGGGACGACGCAGGTGGCTCTCGATGGTCCCGACGACGCTGCGAACGGTGGGATCCTCGCCGCACAGGCGCTCGATCTTGCGAACGGCGCTGATGACGGTCGAGTGGTCCTTGCCGCCGAAGCGGCTACCGATCTCGGGGTAGCTCATGTTGGTGAGCTTGCGTGCCAGGAACATCGCGATCATGCGCGGGTGCGCGATGGCGCGGTGGCGCTTCGGGCCCTTGAGGTCGTGCAGCTTGACGTCGAAGTACGCAGCCACCTCGCGCTGGATGCTCTCGATCGTGAGGCCCGTCGGCGTGTTGGCAATGAGCTTCGCGAGGGCGTCGCGCGCGAGCTCCAGCGAGATGGCGTGGCCCTGGAACGAGGCGCGGGCCGCGAGCCGCAGCAGAGCGCCCTCGAGCTCGCGAACGTTCGTCTTGACGTGCGCTGCGAGGTACAGCGCGACGTCGTCGGGCAGGTTGACCTTGTCGAGCTCAGCCTTGCGCTTGAGGATGGCGACGCGTGTCTCGAGATCTGGCGTCTCGACCTCGGCGATGAGGCCCCATGTGAAGCGGCTGCGGAGCCGATCCTCGACGCCCGGCAGCTCGGCGGGCAGCTTGTCGGAGGTCATGACAATCTGCTTGTGCGCGTAGTGGAGCGCGTTGAACGTGTGGAAGAACTCGTCCTGCGAGCTGTCCTTGTTCGAGAGGAACTGGATGTCGTCGATGAGGAGCACGTCGGGCGCGTTGCGATAGCGCGCGCGGAACTCCTCCATGGACGAGCTGCCGCCCTGGCGCTTCTGGTGCATCATCGAGCCGATGAAGTCGGTGACGAACTTCTCGCACGTGATGAAGGCGATGTTCCACTCGGGGCGCTGCTGGTGGATCTCGTGCCCGATGGCGTGGAGCAAGTGGGTCTTCCCAAGACCCACGCCGCCATAAA
>DATAZS010000506.1:0-3428 GCA_036271915.1 Polyangia bacterium | reverse complement strand
GCGCGTGGATCTGGCTGTGCTGACGGATGTCGAGCGGCGCGAGGTGGAACCCGAAGATCTCGACGGCGCGGCGCAGGAGGCGGAGGCGACCGCCCGCGAGTCGCCCGCAGCCCGCCGACACGAGCGCGTTGTGGATGACGTCGAGATCGGCGCCCAGATCCTCGGCCGCGTGGTACGGCGGCGCGACGCCGACGGCGGCGCGCGCGAGCGGCGCCTCGAGCCCCAGCCTCTTCGTCGTCGCGGCGACGCGCGCGTAGACCCCCGTGAGCGCGCGGCGGAACGGCTCGTCGCGCCGGCTCGCCGCGCGGTCGGGCGAGCGCGCGCCCAGCGCGTCGAGCTCGGGCGAGTCGACGATGTACTTCGCCGCGAGGCTGAGCTCGCTGCCGAGCGCGTGGATCTCACGCAGGTAGTGCTCGAGCGCGACGGCCGCCTGCGCCTCGACGGCGCGCATCGTCACCTCGTGCGTGACGTGCGGGTTGCCGTCGCGATCGCCGCCGATCCAGCTCGCGACGCGCAGGAACGGCGGCAGCGCGCCGCCCGTCTCAAATTCGTCCTCGAGCTCAGCGTACAGGCGCGGCACGACCTCGAGGAACGTCCCGCGGAAGTACGCGAGCCCGTTTTCGATCTCGTCCTCGACCGTGGGCTTCTCCGCGCGCAGCTCGTTCGTCTTCCACAGCACGAGCACCTCGCGCCGCAGATCCTCGTCGAGCCCCGCGCCCTCGGTCGCGCGCGTCCCGAGCCGCGCGCGGATCGCGCGGTGGCGATCGAGGATGCTCTTGCGCTGGACCTCGGTCGGGTGCGCCGTGAGCACGGGCTCGACGCGGGCCTGCTCGAAGAACGCCTGCAGCTTGCGCGCGGGCACGTTCGCGGCCCGCAGCCGCGCGCGCGCGTACGCGAGGCTGCCGGGCGCGGGCGCCGCGCGCTGCGCCTCGTGCGCGCGCCGCACGCGATCGTGGTGCACGTCCTCGGCGACGTTCGCGAGATGGTGGAAGTAGCTGAACGCGCGCACGACGTTCGTCGCGTCGTCCTGCCCCAGCGCGCCGATTGTTTTCTCGAGCGCGCGCAAGCTGCCGCGTTCGTGAGCGCGCCGGTAGTGGATCGCGCTCTTGCGGATGCGCTCGACGAGGTCGAACACCTTGCCGCCCGCCTGCTCGCGGATCGTGTCGCCGAGGAGACGGCCGAGGTAGCGGATGTCTTCGCGCAACGGAAGGTCGGCGTCACCGCCCAGCTTCGTCGGTTTCGTCGTCTTGACCGTCGCGGTCTTGATTTGCGTGTGCTTGATCTTCGTCGTCGATTTTTTCACGTGAGCGACCCTTGCCGAGCGGGGGGCAGCGCTCGACGGGAATATTAACATCCGTTGACCGTTGCGGACGGTCATCAACTTGTCTCTGGCGCGCCGGCGGACCTCGGAACATGATCCGCACGAATGCAGCCGTTTCCGCCCACGAAACCGACGAAGAAAGGCGCCGACTTACCGACCACCCGTCGGCAAGCCGATCCGCTGTCGTCGCTGTTTTCGACGGGCAACCGTCCGTCCACGGCGCCGCCGCGCGCGGAGCGCGGCACGCGCATCGCCAACGATCTGAAGCGCGGCCTGTTCTTCTTCGCGATCCTCGTCTTCGTCGGGATCGTCCTTTATCAGTTCGTCTCGGCGCTCTGACGTCGCCGCTCAGGCGTCCGGCAGCGTGTAGTCGAAGCGGTACGAGTGCGCGCCCGCGACGATGTCGATCGCCATGGTGCCCGCGAGGCCCGCGAGCGCGCCCGTCCCCGAGTCCGGCACGACCGACACCGTGAGCGCAGCCTCGCCCCGGTTCATCGTGCCGCTGTGCTGGAGCACGAACGTGCCAGCGCGCCCGTCGAGCCGCCCCGCGACGAGCTCGATCGCGACGTAGCCGGCCGATCCCTTGACGGCCGTCCCCGCGCTCAGCATCTGCACGACCGACGTCGCGTCGAGCGCGCCGTGGAACTCTTTGGAGAACGACACCCGCCCGAGCACGATGCCGCCGTCGGCGGACTCGTAGCTCGGGTCGGGGTTCATCTTGACGTCGAACGGACCCGATGCGGTCATGGCCGCATCCTAGCGCGACCTGCGCGCTAGTCGATCTCGATGCCCGAGATCAACGCGTTGTCGACGATCGTCGTGAACTGAATCACGTACTGACCGCTCGCGTTCGCGGTCACGGGGAACTGCTGAACGACCGCCTTGTTCGTCGCGCCCGCTGTCGCCCAGATGTCGAAGCCCGTCAGCACCTGCGTGCCGTTGAGGATGACGTTGAACGTCCGCTGACCGGCGCCCGTGTGATACGTCTCGCACATGTGCAAGCGCACCGTGTGGCTCGAGCCCGCGACGAAGCCCGGGATCGTGTACGTGAAGTTGCCGATGCGGGCCGTCTGATACACGGCGGCCGGCGCCGGGTTCGTCACGCCCGAGACGTTGATGGTGTTGGCGTGAGTGATGGTGGCGCTCGCGCTGAAGTCGACGTCGGCCACATAAGGCGCGACCGCGGTCGTGCTGCCCGAGTCGATGAGGACCGCGCCGCTCGTCCCGCCCGCACCGCCAGCACCACCCGTGCCACCCGTGCCACCGCCCGCGCCGCCTGTCCCCGTGCCGCCGCCGCTCGTGCCGTAGGCGTTGAGCTCGTTGACCGACCACCACGACGTCACGCCCGCGGGCACCGTGCCGAGGACGACCACGATGTATCGACCCGACTTCGCCACGAACGACGCCGTGATGGGCGTCGCCGCCGCCGTCCCCGACGTCACGGCGGCGCCGAGCCCCGTCGTCGCGCCGCCCGTGTACGCCGTGTTGCTGACGTACACCGAGTAGGCGCGCGCGTAGTCGCCGCTGCCGTTCGAGTCCATCACGATCTGGCTCACGGTGTTCGCCGCGCCCATATCGATCTGGAACCACATGCCCGCGACCATCGCCGTGTCTGTCGACCAGCGCGTCGCGAGGTTGCCGTCGAGCAGGTTGGCGGGCGCGTCCGCGCCTGTGCCGCTCGACGCCGTCGCGACCCAGCCCGTGCGCGCGAGCGGCGCCGAGACCGTGCCCGTGAACGCGACGTTCGTCGCCGTCGCGCTGTCGCTGCCCGTGATGACCCAGGTGTCATTGAACGTGCCACCGACCGTCGACGTGAACTTCACCGTCTCGGTCAGCGTCTGCCCCGCGGGGAGCGCCGAGCCTTCACCGAGCGTCGTCGTCGCGACGAACTGGCCCTGCGAGGGCGGCTTCGACTTCACGATCTCGAGGTCGGTGCCGCCCGTGTTCTGGATCGTGAAGCTCTTCGTGACCGACACGCCCGAGCTCGTCGTGCCGAAGTCGATCGACACTGGCGTGATCACCATGTGCGGCGCCGTGCCCGACGCGCCCGTGAGCGGGATGGTCAGGTTGCCGCCGTTGCTGTTGACGACGACGTTGCCCGAGAAGC
>DATAZS010000505.1:0-2760 GCA_036271915.1 Polyangia bacterium | reverse complement strand
CGAGGAGACCTTGATGTTGTTCATCTTGAGCGCCCAGCTCACGGTGAGCAGCTCTTCCATTCCCGTCGGGCGCGCCATGATGGCGTCGAACTCGGCGGCTTGACCGTGGACGCTGTTGCGCAGCAGCTGGACCTGCGCGGAGAGGCGGGCCAGGTGCGTCGCCTTCGGGGGGACGACGCCGGGCGTCTTGCGCGCCTCGGCCCGAACGTAAGCGGAGGCGCGCGCCACGGCGTCGCTCGCGATGCCGAGCCAAACCGCCGACCATAGGATGTGTGAGAACGAGACCATTGTCTGCGCCGAGGCATCGGCGAACGAACCGGGCAGCAGCTGCGCCTCGGGGCCCGATGACGTCAGCTTGAAGCCAGGGCTGCAGGTGCCGCGCATGCCGAGCGTGTCCCAGGTCGTCGTCTTCGTGAGCGTCCGATCAGCCTTGCGCACGAGCACGAGGATCTGGTCGCTCGGAGGCGCCGCTGGGTTGCGACGGCAGGTCACGAGCAGATCGTCAGCGTGCTCGGCGTACGACGCCGTCGTCGCGTCCTTGTCGAGCTTGAAACGGCTGTTGTCGAGCACGCACGCGCAGATGCTGGCACGCGTGTCGCCCCAGACGCCCACCTCAGAGGTGATCGAGCCTAACAACAGCTGCCGCTCGACGACCTCTTTGAGGTAGTCGCGGAAGAAGGTCGACGAGAGCCCGTGACGGGCAATGCACGCGACCTGGATGTGGTGCATCGCGAGCACCATGCCGCTCGAGCCGCAGCCCTGCGCGAGCGCCGTGCACATCGCCGACAGCTCTTGCATGGTGGCCCCGCGCCCGCCGAGCTCGGTCGGGACGGCGACTCCGAGCAGCTTCGCCTCTCGCAGCGCCGTGAAGGTCTCCTGAGGAAACCGCGCCTTTGAGTCGACATCGCTCGCGTTGACTGCGGCGATCTCCTGCGCGATCGCGCGCGTCCGGCTCGTGATGTCGTTCGATGACTGTGCGCTCACGGCGGCTACTTTATGGTCTGTTGTTCTGCAAGTCGAGGCACGAACCGCGTCTTCAACCTCAAAAATCGGCTCTCGAACACGCGGTACGAAACGTAAGCAGCGGCGAAGGTCACCGCCAGCCCGCACGTGACATAAATGCAGGCGAGCGCGGGCGACCGTGAGGCGGCCGTTCCGAGCCGCGCCAGCAAGCGCTTGCCGACGAGGTCGTGCAGCGGCTTGTGGAAGACATACATGCCGTAGCTGTACCGTCCGAGCGCGCGCAGCGGGGACGCGCGCAGCCAGGACGCTGGCGCGCGCGTGACGTCGGCGGCGGCCGCCGCAACGACGCCTAGGGCGAACGTCACAGAGAGGATCGTGTAGCCAAGGGTCGCGCCCGAGACGCTCTCGCGCGAGTAGCCGCGCGTGAGGAGCATCCCGCCGAGGCCGAGTGCGGCGGCCGTCCACCAAAGGCGCCCCCGACGCGCCGTCAGGTGCGTCGACAGGTTCGGGATCCTGAGCGCCGCGGCGCCGGCGCCCCCGAGCGCGAGCGCGTCCATTCGCGTCACGGTGAACGTATAGATCTCGTCGGACGATCCCCCGACCGCGAGCAGGGCGATTCGAGCGGCGAGGCTCGCGGCCGCGAGGGCGAGGCAGAGGACGAGGCAGCTGCGCGCTCCCCGGCCGCGCAGCACGAACGGCCAGATCAGATAGAACTGCTCCTCGACGGCGAGCGACCAGAAGTGGGGGAAGACGCGGCTCCCCGCGGCGAAGGGCGCGACCCAGTTCTCGAGGTAGGTCCACAGCCAAATCTGATGGCCGCGATCGTGCGCGAGGGCGGGTCCTGTGACACCGAGAAGCGGGACGAGGGCGAACGTCACGAAGAGGGTCGCGTAATAGAGTGGGAAGATCCTCAGCACGCGTCGGGCGAAGAAGGCCGACAGGAAGTTCTCCGCGCCACGCGTGTCGAGGAGGATCCCCGTGATGAGGAATCCGCTGAGCACGAAGAAAAGCTGCACACCGACCCACCCCATGCCGAAGGCGAGGACGAGCGCCTTGGCCGCTGGGCCCGCGGGCGAGACGAGCGGGTTGAGCATGTGAGCGACGACGAGCGCGATCGCGATTCCGCGCACCCCGTCCAGCGCCGGCAGGTGACGGAAGGAAGAAGAAGAAGAAGACGAAGAAGGTGCGGACGCGGGTCCGGAGGGGGCGTCGTCGTCGTCGGTTTTCATCGTCGTCGGCCGCGCGCCTCCGTAAAGACCTTGACCCCCTTGGGGCCCCGTGGAACCTTTACCACGCGAGAGCGGTCAGGACCTGCGATTGGCGACGCAAAGACTCAACCGCCTCGACATCCTCCGCGCGATCGCCGTCCTGCTGGTGCTCGGGCGTCACATGTACGTGACGATGTTCTGGATGCGCACGGGATGGATGGGCGTCGACCTGTTCTTCGTGCTGAGCGGCTTCCTCGTCTCGGGCCTTCTGTTCGCCGAGCACCAGAAGTACGGCAAGCTGAACGTCGTCCGCTTCTGGGTGCGGCGGGCCTTCAAGATCTATCCCGCGTTCTACTTCCTGCTGATCGTGTCGGCGGTCACCGGCTTCCATCAGAAGGGCTGGCTGCTCGCCGACGTGTTCTTCTTCCAGAACTACGTGCCGGGGTGGTGGCACCACACGTGGTCGCTCGCCGTCGAGGAGCACTTCTACCTGCTCGCGCCGCTGCTGCTCGCGCTCATCGCTCGCGCGGGCCGCGGACAAAAGGATCCGTTCGTGCGGCTCCCGCTCTACGTCGGGCTGCTTGGCGTC
>DATAZS010000504.1:0-10387 GCA_036271915.1 Polyangia bacterium | reverse complement strand
GACGAGGACCTCGTCGCGCAGCGCGCCCGTCGTGCCGGACACGAGCGGGTAGCCGATGCACACGAGGCCGTCGACGTGCTCCTCGAGCGAGACGTGACAGCCCACGCGCGAACCCATGGATTTTCCGACGAGGTAAATCGGCGCGCCGTCGGCGCTCTCGCGCACGCGCGCGAGCTCGGCGCGGTGCGCGGCGACGAGCGCGGGCATGCGGTCCGGCAGCTTTCGGCGCGCCTGCATGTACGGGTAGTCGAAGGACGTCACCTCGCCGAGCGCGCGCAGGTACTCGCGCCAGCGCCGCATCCACGGCGAAGAAGACGACGCGCCCGCGCCGTGCGCGAACAGGAACCGGGGCCGTGGCATGCGCGCGACTATATCCCGGCCGCGACCCGGAGCAGGCGCTGCATGAGCCACGGCCACGCGCGCATGCAGCGCAGCGTCGCGCGCGCGAGCGGCGGCCGGCGCACGAGCGCGAGCAGGCCGCCCGTGAGCAGCGCGGGCGCGCGGAGCAGACGCCGCCGGTCGTCGTCGAAGCGGCGCAGCCACGGATCGCCGTGCGCGAGCGCGCGCGGGACGTAGGTCGCGAGCCGCTCGGCCGTCACGAGGGCGTGCGCGAGCCCGCCCGCCGTCAGCGGATCGGTGGCGCACGCGGCGTCGCCCAGCAGGACGGCGCCGGGCGCGAAGCCGGCGCGCGCGCTGCCCGCGACGGGCGCGCGGCCCGCGACGTCGGTCAGCGGCGTCGCGCCGTCGAGCAGCGCGGCGAGGCGCGGCTCGTCGGCGATCCAGCGCGCGAAGGCCGCGCGCGCGTGACCGCCGAGCGCCGCGGCGTCGGCGAGGCCGGCGACGAGCACCTCGCCGTCGGGCAGCGGCGCGACGTAGAGCTCGTGGCCCGGCGCGAGGAAGATCTCGAGATGATCAGAGCTCACGCGGCCTGTGGCGAGGCCGAAGTGGCCGCGCACGCCCACGCGCGACGATCGCGGCGCGTGCCCGTCGAGCCCGAGCGAGCGACGCACGCGTGAGCCGAGGCCGTCGGCGCCCACGACGAGGCCGCCCCGCTGGAGGTCGCCGCCCACGCGCAGCCCGACGGCGCGGCCGCGCTCGACGACGGCGCCCTCGACGGACGCGTCCTCGAAGACGCGCACGCCCGGCGTCGCGCGCGCCGCGCCCACGAGCGCGTCGTCGAGGTGCAGCCGGCGCTGTGCGAGCATCGTCGCGGGCGCCGGAAACAGCGTCTCGGCCCGCAGCCCGAAGCCGTGGTAACGCACGCCCGCGACGCGCCGGCCGCCGACGGCCTCGACGAGGCCGAGCCGCTCGAGCACGGCGACGCCCGACGGCATGAGGCCCTCGCCGCACGGCTTCTCGCGCGGAAACCGGCGCGCGTCGAACAGATCGACGGAGAGGCCGGCGCGGCCCAGCATGACGGCGAGCGACGCGCCCGCGGGCCCCGCGCCCGCGATCAGGACGTCGGCCACGCGGCGCCCCCGACGCGCGGCACGAACCGAGGCTTGTCGCCCATCGCCGCGCGATAGCGAGGGTCGGCCGCCAGCACGGCCTCTTCGACGGCGAGGCGCCGCCGCAGCACGAGGGCGTGGAGCGCCGTGCCCACGAGCGCCGTGAGCCAGGCGCCGTGGACGAGCGGCAGCGCCGCGAGCTCGACGAAGACGGCGACGTAGTTCGGGTGCCGGATCCAGCGGTAAGGCCCGTGCGTGACGACGCCGAGCGAGAGCGAACCGACGACGCGCACGTTCCAGTGCGGCCCGAGCGTCGCGATGACCCACCAGCGCAGGACGTTCGCGAGCGCGAAGGCGACGAGCGCGGGGACGCCGAGCGCGGGCGTGAACGGCCGGTGCAGCAGCAGCACCTCGACGCCGCTCGCGACGAGCACGCCCGTGTGCAGCGCCACCATGAGACGAAAGGTCGGCTCGGGCGCGACGCGCGCGCCCCCGTCGGCGAGGGCGCGCTGGTGGCGGCGCGACAGCCTCAGCTCGAGCAAGCGGCCGACGCCCACGGCGGCGAGCAGGACGAGGTACGCCCCGACGGACATCTACGTCGCCTCGAGCAGCAGCAGCTCGACGGACAGTCCCGGCCCGAACGCCGCGAGCAACCCGCGCGCGCCGGGCGCGGGGCGACGCCTCGACAACGTCTCGTCGAGCACGAAGAGCACGGACGCGCTCGACTGGTTGCCGCAGTCGCGCAGGACGTCCCACGACAGCTGCGTGTCCGCGCGCGTGAGCGCGAGCTCGTCCTCGACGACGCCGAGGATCTTGCGGCCGCCCGGGTGCAGCACGAAGAACGACAGATCCTCGCGCGCGAGCCCCGCGCGCGCCGCGAGGGCGCGCACGTGCGCCGCGATCTCCGTTTTCAATAACGCGGGGATCTCCTTCGACAGCACGGAGTGGAAGCCGTCGTCGCGCAGGTCGAACCCGAGCACGCCCGTCGAGCGCGGGAAGATGTGGGCCAGCGTGTCGAGCACGCGCAGGCCGGGCCCCGAATCGACGTCGCCGCCCGCGAGCACGGCGGCCGCGGCGCCGTCGCCGAACAGCGCCGTCGCGACCAGGTTCGCGGGCGTGACGTCGCCGCGCTGCAGGCTGAGGCTCGGCAGCTCGACGGCGACGACGAGCACGCGCGCCGCGGGGAACCCGCGCAAAAAATCGTGCGCGCGCGCGAGCGCCGCGGCGCCGCCCGAGCAGCCGAGTTCCGTGAGCGGCAGCCGCCGCACGTCGCGCCGAAGGCCGAGATCGTCGACGAGGTGCGCGTCGAGCGACGGGATCATGATGCCCGTGCACGACACGCTGACGACGAGGTCGATCTCGTGGGGCGCGACGCGCGCGGCGATGAGCGCGCGCTGCGCGACGTCGCGGCCGAGCCCGAGCGCGTGCTCGCGGTACTCGGTCGAGATCTCGCCGAGCGTGCGCGGGCGCCCGAAGTCGACGATGGGGTACACGCTGTGCCGCCGCTCGACGGCCGTGTTGTCGAACAGCGACAGCGCCGCCTCGAGCCGGCGCGCGTCGAGCGGCAACAGCTCGCGCAGGCGCGCCTTCACCTCTTCTTGCGTCGCGGTGTGCGGCGGGACGGCCGTGGCCGTGGCGACGATGCGAGGGGCGGCGTGCATGCCCGAGAACCTGCGCCCGACGGCCGCTCCGCACAAGGCGCCGGCCGCAATGGGGGTTATCGGGCCCGGCGTGATCCGCTAGAGTGGCGCCTCCATGGCACAGCAAGAAGACCTCGTCGCACTCGGCAAGAAGTTGCTCCTCGGCAACTACAACCAAGCCCCCGTCGTCATGACGCGCGGCGAGGGCTGCGCGCTGTGGGACGTCTCGGGCCGTCGTTACCTCGACATGACGGCGGGCGTCGCCGTCTGCGTCGTCGGTCACGGCGATCCGGGCCTCGCCGAGGCGATCTCCGCGCAGGCGCGCCAGCTCGTGCACGCCTCCAACCTCTATTACCTCGAGACGCAGCTGCACCTCGCCGAGGCGCTGTCGCGGCGCGCCTTCAAGGGCCGCGCGTTCTTCTGCAACTCGGGCACCGAGGCCAACGAGGCCGCGCTCAAGATCGCGCGCCGCTACCAGGCCGTCGTGCGCAACCGACCCGATCGCGTCGAGATCGTCTCCTTCGAGAACAGCTTCCACGGCCGCACGATGGGCGCGCTGTCGGTCACGGGACAGGCGAAGTACCGCAACGGCTTCGGCCCCATGGTCGAGGCCGTGCGCTTCCTTCAATACGGCGACGCGAACGCGCTGCGCGCCGCCATCACCGACAAGACGTGCGCCGTCATCCTCGAGCCGATTCAGGCCGAGGGCGGCATCATCCTGCCGCCGCCGGGCTATCTGCAGGAGCTGCGGCGCCTGTGCACGGAGACGGGCACCGTCATGATCCTCGACGAGGTCCAGACGGGCGTGGGCCGCACGGGCACGTTCTACGCGTTCGAGAACGAAGGTGTCGTGCCCGACGTCGTCACGCTCGCCAAGGGTCTGGGCGGCGGCGTGCCCATCGGCGCCATGCTCGCCAACGAAGAGATCGGCCGCGCCTTCACGCCCGGCACGCACGCGTCGACCTTCGGCGGCAATCCGCTCGCGACGTCGGCCGCGCTCTACGTCCAGCGCGCCATCGACGAACACGGCTTGCTCGAGCGCTGCCGCGACGTCGGCTCGTACCTCGGCTCGGCGCTGCTGCGGCTCGCCGAGCGACGCAAGCCGCGCACGCGCGGCGCGCGAGGCCGCGGCCTGCTGCAGGGTCTCGTGCTCGAGGGCGAGGCCGCGCCCGTCGTCGCGCGCGCCGCCGAGCGCGGCCTCTTGATCTCGGCCGCGGGCGGCAACGTCGTGCGCGTCGCGCCGCCCCTCATCGCGACCAAGGCGCAGGTCGACGAGGCCATCCAGATCCTCGACGCCGTGCTCGCCGACAGCTAAGGACTCGCGAGGGCAACCGCAATGGCAACCGCAAAGACAACTGATCGACGCAAAGACTTCCTCAGCTTCTGGGATCTGGCCGACGGCGGCATCGAGGCGCTCATCGCGCGCGCCGAGGAGTTTCGCCTGCTGCGCGCGCTGCGCGCGCCGCACGCGACGCGGCCGGGCCGCATCCTCGGCATGGTGTTCGAGAAGGCGTCGACGCGCACGCGCGCCAGCTTCGAGATCGCGATGTTCGAGCTCGGAGGCCACGCGCTCTACCTGGGCACGCAGGGCTCGCAGCTCGGGCGCGGCGAGCCCATCCGCGACACGGCCCGCGTCCTGTCGGGCTACTGCCACGGCATCACGGTGCGCACGTTCGGCCAGGATCGCGCCGCCGAGATGGCGCAGTACGCGACCGTACCCGTCATCAACGCCCTCACGGATTTGCTGCACCCGTGCCAGGTGCTCGCCGATCTGCAGACGGTCGTGCAGCGCTACAAAGACCGCGGCGACGTCGGCCAGACGCTGCGCTCGGTGAAGTACGCGTGGATCGGCGACGGCAACAACATGGCGAACTCGTGGATCGAGGCGGCCGGCATCCTGGGCCTCGACCTCACGCTCGCGTGCCCGGCCGGCTTCGAGCCCGAGCCCGGGATCTACGACCGCGCGCGCGCCACGGAGCGCGGCCGCATCAACGTCGTCCGCGATCCGGCCGAGGCCATCGCGGGGCGGCACGTCGTGTCGACCGACGTCTTCGCGTCGATGGGGCAAGAGGGTGAGGCCGACGCGCGTCGGCGCGCCTTCGCGGGCTACTGCATCGACGCCGCGCTCATGGCGCGCGCCGACGCCGAGGCCATGGTGCTGCACTGCCTGCCGGCCCACCGCGACGAGGAGATCACGGACGACGTCATCGAGGGCCCGCAGAGCATGGTGTGGCAGCAGGCGGAGAACCGTCTGCACGCGCAAAAAGCCCTGCTCGAAGCGTTGATCCCCTGACTTCTGTCGGATCTCATACGTTCTCAAGAGCCAGCGTCAGACTGCCGACACCAGGGAACGGATGAAGACGGAAGAGCTCGTGTTCGCGCACCTCGTGAAGGCGCCGCACGACGAGGACGACGTGGCGTCGGGGGACGACCTCATCGAAGACGCCGACGTCACGCCGACGTCGAATCGCACGACGACGACGCAGGCGGCGTTCGAGGACGCCCATGACCGCGTGACGGCCGACCATTCGGGGCGCGTCGATACGCTGCGCACGGCCGAGATCAACGTCGAGCGCGATCGCCGCCCCACGCTGACGTCGCCCATTTCGGCGCTCATCGCCGAATCGATGACCGAAGTTTCGGAGGTCATCCCAGGGCGTGACCCGGCGGCGCCGCGTCCCGACGGCGGGCGTGAGCACACGCGCCGCGTCGGCGACTCGGATCGGCAGTCGTCATCGCGCGAGCGCAGCGGTGGCTGGGCCGTCGAGCCGTCGAACGACCAGAACGCGCCCCGCCGGCAGCGGGCGGCGCGGCTGCTCGACCAGGCGCGGGATCTCATGGAGTCGGGCGCGCTCGCGGGCGCCGTCGTCGCAGCGGAGCAGGCGCTCGACGAGGCGGAGCGCGCGGCGCCGCCGGGGATCGCCGAGGTCATCGAGCCGGCGCGCGGGCTGCTCGCGCAGGTCTTTTCGACCTACGTCGGTTCGCTCGACGAGGTGCCCGTCATGGCGAAGCGGATGCAGGACATCTCGCCCCTGGCGCTCGACGATCGGCGGCGCGCCGTGCTCGCGCTCGTCGACGGCGTGCGCACGCTCGATCAGATTTTAGACGGCGCGCGCATCCACGCCTCGGACGCGCTGCGGATCGCGGCGTCGCTGATCCGCGCGGGCATCATTCGGGTCGTTTAGCGGGCTCGTGCGCTCGATCGCTTCGGGCGCGGGGCGGCCGGGGCGGGGTTTCGGGCCGTGCTCAAACAGTCCCCGCGCGCGCGGGCAGAGTGGCTCGGCACGCGTCGTGGCGCTGCGGAACTGCGCGCGGCCCGAAGCCCCGCCCTGGCCGCGCGGGGCTTCCTGCGCGACCTCGCTGGATGATGTGCATGCGGGTGAGCGTCGAAGGATGAAGGACAAGGGCAACGCTATTTTTTTGGCCGGCGAGATTGTCACGAAACTCCCGGACGCGGCACTCAAGGGATGCGCGCGCGCCGCCGATGTGGCGGGGGATGCCCGACGTGACCCAGGCCGGTGCGCACGGCGGAGCCGCTGCCACCTCTGCCGTTGAGGAACCCAAAGCGAAGATCCTGCTCGTCGACGACGAGCCGGTGACGGCCAGAAGCTACGCGCGCTCGCTGACGGCGGCGGGGTATCGCGTGACGATCGCGAACGACGGTCGCGAGGCCGCGGCGCTCGCGAAGAGCCAGAGCTTCGACGTCGTCGTGAGCGACATCGCGATGCCCGACATGGACGGGCTCGCGCTCTTGCGCGCCATCCGCGAGTCGGATCTCGACGTGCCCATGGTGTTCATGACGGGCAGCCCCGCCATCGAGAGCGCCGTGCAGGCCATCGAGTACGGCGCGTTTCGCTATCTGTTGAAGCCCGTCGCGCCCGCGGCGTTGCTCGACGTCGTCGAGCGCGCGGCGCGCGTGCACCGCCTCGCGAAGGTGCGGCGCGAGGCCATGCTCGTGCGCGAGCTCGAGGGCAAGCCCATCGGCGATCGCGCGGGCCTCGAGGCGCGCTTCGCGTCGGCGCTCGACAAGCTGTGGGTCGCGGCGCAACCCATCGTGACGTGGAAAGGCCGCCGGATCTTCGCGTACGAGACGCTGCTGCGCACCGACGAGCCGACGCTGCGCAGCCCGCTCGACTTCTTCGACGCCGCCGAGCGCCTGGGCCGCGCGCCCGAGCTCGGTCGCATCATCCGCGCGCAGGTCGCGAAGACGATCAAGAACACCGACGCGCCCGTGTTCGTGAACCTGCACCCGTCAGACCTCGAGGACGCCGAGCTCTACGCCGACGACGGCGCGCTCACGCCCTACGCCAAGCAGGTCGTCCTCGAGATCACGGAGCGCGCGGCGCTCGATCGCATCCACGAGCTGTCGCAGCGCGTGACGCGCCTGCGCGCGCTCGGCTACCGCATCGCGATCGACGATCTCGGCGCTGGCTACGCGGGCCTCACGAGCTTCGCGCAGCTCGAGCCCGAGGTCGTCAAGGTCGACATGTCGCTCGTGCGCGGCATCGACGCCTCGGCCGTCAAGCAGAAGCTCGTGCGGTCGATCATCGCGCTGTGCACCGAGCTCGGCATTCACCTCATCGCCGAGGGCATCGAGACGCCCGCCGAGCGCGACATGCTCGTGACCCTGGGCGGCGATCTGTGCCAGGGCTACCTGTTCGCGCGTCCCGACCGCGGCTTCCCGTCGGCGAAGTTCTAGCGCAGCGGTCGAGCGCAGCGGCTTTAGCGAAGTGCCGCGAGCAGCTGCGCGACCTGCGCCTTCGTCGTTTCCAGCGCGCCGTCGTTGTCGATGAGGTGCGTCGCGACGCGCACCTTGGCGAGCAGCGGGAGCTGCGCGTCGATGCGCGCCTGGGCCTCGGCCTCCGTGAGGCCGCCGCGCGCCAGCACGCGGGTGAGCTGCGTCTCGGGCGACGCCGTCACGACGACGAGGCCATCGAAGTCTTTGTAACGACCGCCCTCGACGAGCAGCGACGCCTCGTAAAATGCGAGCGCGTGCCCCTCGGCGGCGAGCGTCGCGAGTCGCGCGTCGGCGAGCGCTTGAATGCGCGGGTGCGTGATGGCCTCGAGGCGCACGCGCTGGATTGGATCGGCGAACACGATCGCGGCGAGGCGCTTGCGGTCGACCTTGCCGTCGGGCCCGATGGCCTGGGGCCACGCGGCCGCGACCTCGCCCAGCGCGGGCTGGCCGGGCGCGACGACCTCGCGCGCGAGCTCATCGGCGTCGAGCACGGGCACGCCCGCGTCCGCGATGAGCTTGGCTACCGTAGATTTGCCCGAGCCGATTCCGCCCGTCAGGCCCAGCACCTTGAGGCCGCGCGCCACGGCAGGGATGCTACCTTATGCGGCCGTGCCCCGCGACCAAGCGCCCCCGCCACCCGAAGTGAATGACGCCGTGTTCCTCGCCGAGGCGCGCGACGCCAAGAGCCTGCCCGCCGCGGGCGGCGTCGAGATCGCGATCGCGGGGCGGTCGAACGTCGGCAAGTCGACGCTGCTGAACCGCCTCGCGAGCCGCAAGGCCCTGGCGCGCACGTCGCGCACGCCTGGGCGCACGCGGGGCATCGTGCTGTTTCAATTGAAGCTCGGCCGCGGCGCGCCCGTGCGCGATCTGCGCCTGTGCGACCTGCCCGGCTACGGGTACGCCAAGGTGTCGCGCAGCGAGCGCGATTCGTGGCAGCCCCTCATCGAGGGCTACACGCGCGGGCGTCCCACGCTCGCGCTGTTCGTCGTCCTCGTCGACGCGCGCCGCGGGATCGAGGCGGAAGAACGCCAGCTGTACGAGTGGCTCGGCTCCGAGCACGTGCCCGCGCAGATCGTCTACACGAAGGTCGACAAGCTCTCGGCGAACGAGCGCGGCCTGCTGCGCGAGCGCTCGAAGCAGCTGTTCGCGAAGGCGGGCGCCACGGGCCGCCGCGCCGCGCCGCTCCTCGTGTCGGCCGACACGGGCGAGGGCATCCCCGAGCTGTGGGCCGCGATTTTCTCGGCCGTGACCGCGCTCGCGCCGCCGCTTGCGGAGGCGCCGGGCTCCGCTTAACGTCGGCGTTCCACTGTTCGCTTCGCCATGGCGCTCAGCAAGGCCCCCCAGCCGTTCACGATCGAGCCGATGACGACGTCCGACCTGGACGCCGTCATGGAGATCGAGCGCCTGTCGTTCAAGTCGCCCTGGTCGCGCCAGGTGCTGCTCGAGGAGATGGCGCGCGACTTCGCGCACGTCGACATCGTGCGCGACGCGGCGACGGGCGAGGCCGTCGGGTTTTGTAATTTTTGGCTCGTCGCCGACGAGGTGCACGTCCTCAACGTCGCGACGCACCCCCAGGCGCGGCGCGCCGGCCACGCCTCCCGCATGATGGCGCACATGATCGACTTCGCCCGCCGCGAGATCTGCCGATACGTCACGCTCGAGGTCCGCCGCTCGAATGCCGTCGCCCTACGCCTGTACCGCCGCTTCGCCTTCCGCGCCGTCGGCGTGCGCCCGAGCTACTACGCCGAGGACCAGGAAGACGCCATCGTCATGCTCCTGGATCTGGGCTAGCGAAGGGCTCCGCCGATGGTGGCCGTGATGGTCCTCGCCGCGTGGCTCGCGGTCGAACCGGCCCCGCAACGCGCGCCCATCCAGGGCGTCGTGACGCGCGAGCCGGTGGTCGCCATCACCTTCGACGCCTGCGCGATTCGCACCAAGGTCTACGGCTTCGACCGCAAGGTGTACGAGACGCTCGATCGCGAGAAGGTCCCCGCGACGATCTTCGCGTCCGGTCACTGGGTCGACGGACACGCCGACGCCATGGCCGAGCTCGCGCGTGATCCGCTCATCGGGTTCGGCGATCACTCGTACGACCACCCGCACATGCTGCGGCTGACGGCGGCGCGGCAGGCCGAGGAGATCGACCAGACCGAGGCGGCGCTCGCGCGCTACGGCAAGAAGAGCGTCGCGTTCCGTCCGCCGTTCGGCGACTGGGACCAGCGCCTCATCGACGTCGTTCGGTCTCGCGGCCTGCCGACCGTGACCTGGGACGTCGTCTCGGCCGACCCGAGCAAGAAGACGACGGTGGCGGGCATGTACCGCAACGTCGTGCCCCACGCGCGGCCCGGGGCGATCATCATCTTCCACATCAATGGGCGGGGTTGGAAGACGTCCGAGGCGCTGCCCGAGATCCTGCGCGGCCTGCGCGCGCGCGGGTTTCGCTTCGTCTCGCTCGCCGATCTGCTCGCGCTCGGCCCACCCGTGACCGGAAACTAGAGGAGACACCATGGAGATCGTTCGTGCGACCCCCGCGCTCGCGCGCGCTCAGTCGAGCTGGATCG
>DATAZS010000503.1:0-7939 GCA_036271915.1 Polyangia bacterium | reverse complement strand
GGAAGATCGTCGTCTTGTCGAGACCGATCGTGACGCGCTTCGCGCGGCCGAGGTCGGCGAGCTTGACCTCGGCCAGCGACACGCCCATGCCGTCCATGATGGCCTTCGCGCCCACGAAGGCCGCGAGGTCCTGGATCTCCTCCTTGCGGATCGAGCCGTAGCCCGGCGGCTCGACGGCGCAGCAGCGCAGCGCACCGCGCAGCTTGTTGATGACGAGCGCCGACAGCGCCTCGCCCTCGATCTTGTCGGCGACGACGAGCAGCGGCCGCCCCGCGGTGATCACCTGCTCGAGCAGCGGCACGAAGTCGGCGAGCGCGCCGATCTTGGACTCGTAGACGAGGATGAACGGATCCTCGAGCACGCACTCGAGGTGCTCGTCGGTCACGAACTGCGGCGAGACGTAGCCGCGATCGAAGCGCAGCCCCTCGACGACGTCGAGCTCGGTCGTCGTCGCGTTGTGCGGCTCGATCGTGATGACGCCCTCGCGCCCGACCTTGTCCATCGCGAGCGCGATCATCTCGCCGATCTCGCGCTCGCCGTTCGCGCTGATCGTGCCGACCTGCGCGATCTCGGCGTGCGTCTTGAGCGGCTTCGACAGCTTGCCGAGCTGCGCGACGACGTTCTCGACGGCCGCATCGATGCCGCGCTTGAGCGCGATGGGGTTGTGACGCGCCGCCACGAGCTCGAGGCCCTCTCTGAAGATCGCCTGCGCGAGCACGGTGGCCGTCGTCGTGCCGTCGCCCGCGTCGTCGCCCGTCTTCGAGGCGACCTCCTTCACCATCTGCGCGCCTATGTTGGCGAACGGATCGCGCAGCTCGATCTCGTTGGCGACCGTGACGCCGTCCTTCGTCACGAGAGGCGCGCCCCAGCCGCGTCCGAGGACGACGTTTCGACCGCGCGGGCCGAGCGTGACCTTGACGGCGTTCGCCAACGTGTCGACGCCTCGCGCCACCCTCACCCGTGCCGGTTGCGAGAGGACAACGTCCTTGAAAGGCATGCGATGTAGTTAACTCAAGACGCGCCGAAACGGTAGATCCCCCGCAACGGTCACGCGTCTACGCCCCTAGGAGGCTGACATGACCTTTCGGAAGATTCGGACGACGACGGCTCGGGGGCTTGGAATCGGACTGGTGCTCACGCTCGTCACGGGCGCGTGCGCCGAGGCGCGGCCCGTGGGAGATCCGCGCGCCGCGGGCCCGCTCACGAGCCGCGCGGGCGGCTACGAGCTGCAGGTGCTCATTGACGGAGTCCCGGCGCCAACGTTCTTCCAGGGCGCCGAGACCTACGTCCTGGGCGAGCTGGGCGCGCGCTACACGCTGCGCGTCCTGAACCACACGGGCCGCCGCATCGAGGCCGTCGCCTCGGTCGACGGGCGCGACGTCGTCGACGGACACGCCGCCGACGTGCGCACGAAGCGTGGCTATCTCGTGCCCGCGTACGGCGAGGTCGACATCGACGGGTGGCGCCTGTCGCGCGCCCAGGTCGCGGCGTTCCGCTTCTCGTCAGTCGCGGACTCGTACGCCGCGCGAACCGGATCGCCGCGCGAGGTCGGCGTCATCGGCGCCGCGATCTTCCCCGAGCGCTACGTTCCACGCCCGCGTCCGCTCGAGCTGCCCTACACCGATCCGCGCGCGTCCGAGCGCGATCGTCGCGCGGACGACGACGGCGTCGCGCGCGAAGGCGGCGCGCCCGCCGACAAGAAGAGCAGGGAGGCGTGGAACACGCCGCCGTCAGCGTCGGGCGCGGCGGCGCCCACCGCGCGAGCATCGGCCGAGCCGTCGCGACGCGGCGGGCTCGGCACCGAGTTCGGTGAGGCCGTCGGCTCGTCGGTGCGCGAGGTCACCTTCGTGCGCGAGAGCGCGAGCACGCCCGCCGTCATCCTCGGCGCCCGCTACAACGACCACGACGGGCTCGTCGCGCTGGGCATCGACGTCGATCCCGCGCCCTGCGCCGCGTGGGCTTGCGATCGCGATCTCGAGCTGCGCCAGACCGCGACCCCGTTCCCCGTCGTTGAACGCCGCTACGCGGCGCCGCCGCCCTGCTGGAATGGCCGAGCCTGCCGCTGACGTCACCACCCCACCGCACCGACGTTGAGAATTGGACACCAACCTCGCCGCCCCGCGCGTCCGCCCAACCGGACCGCGGGGTTCGTCGTTGGGACAAACCTTGCATCGCACACGCGCATGCGTTCGGTGACACGCCTCGTGATCGGTTCCCTGTTGACCCTCCCCTTGCTGGCCTGCGGTCAGGTCGCGAGCGAGCCCGGCATCTCGCCCGACGACGCGCCCGCGCAGCTGGCCCAGGCCATCTGTCCCAAGGCCTACGACTGCTGCATGGCGAGCCAGCTCACCAGCAACATGCAAGCCGGCACCGACGAGCAGACCTGCGAGACGAAAACGCAGGCCGCGTTCGCGCAGCAGGTCGCCGGCATCGAGGCCTCCGAGAAGAGCGGTCGCTCGAGCTACGACGGCACGAAGGTGCAGGCCTGCGTGACCTACCTGCGCGCGTCCGCGTGCGCCGACCTCGCGACGACGAACCACTTCTCGGGCATCCCCGCGTGCGCGTCGTTCATCGAGCCCAAGGTCTCCATCGGCGGCGCGTGCGCGAACGACTACGAGTGCAAAGGCGGCTGGTGCGACCTGACGGACGTACCCACCGGCGGCGACGGGGCGTGCCACGCGCTCGGCCAGGCGGGCGACTCGTGCGCGAACGGCGCGAAGTGCGCGGCGACGCTCATCTGCGACGGGACGGCGATGACGTGTGGCGCCGCGTCGACCTCGACGACGACCGCGACCTCTTGCTTCTACTCGAGCGCCTGCAGCTACGCGGGCGGCGATCGCGGCGCTGCGTCACTGGTCGGCCTCGGGTTGCTCGCGGCCGCGGTCGCCTCGCGTACGCGGGACCGCCGCCGCGCGAGGCCGTGACACCGTCAATCCGCGTCTCCCAGTTCGACAGATGGGGGTGAAATCTTCGTGGATGGCGGCGCTCGCGACCGTCGCGACGATCGGCTGCGGCGCCCAACCCCTGCAACTGGGCGGCGAAGGATCTGGGGGCGCGACGACGCCCATCGGCACGGCGGGCACGACCGGCGTCGCAGACGCGACCGGCTCGGCGGGCACGACGGGTGCGACGGGCGCCGCGGGCGCGACCGGTACGGCGGGTTCGACCGGCTTTTCGATGTCCCCGAGCGGCACCGCCGGCGCGCCAGGCTCGGGTCTTCCGATCTCCGACGCCGAGCTCGCGCGGCGGCTCGCGCGCTTCATCTGGGCGGCGCCGCCCGACGCGGACCTGCTCAATCGCATCGCGCTGTCCGCACCGCAGACACGGCAGGACGTCGACTTCATCGCGGCGACGATGCTCAAGGATCCGCGCGCGCGCGACGGCGCGACCGTGTTCTATCGGAAGTGGCTCGATCTCGATCAGTTCGCGACCGTCACGAAAGACCCCGCGCTGTTTCCCGAGTTCACGCCCGCGCTGCGCGACGACATGATCGGCGAAGCCTTGCAGTTCGCGCTCTACGTCACCTTCGACGGCGACGGGCGCTTCCCGACGCTGTTCACGGCGGAGTTCAGCTTCCTCGACGCTCCGCTCGCCGCGATCTACGGCGTGGACGGCGTCACGGGCGCAGAGCGCGTCCTGACGATGCTCGATCCCGACCAGCGCTCCGGCGTCCTCACGCTGCCCGCCGTGCTGGGCAACGTCTACAACTCGGATCTGCCGCCCGTGACGGCGCGCGGCCGCTTCGCGTATGGCCTCGAGGTGGGCAACTTCCTCGCGGGACCAACGATGGTCCCCATGATCCCGCCCACGGCGACCCAAACGACGCGCGACTGGCTCGCGAGCCTACTGCAGGCGGCGACCTGCGCAGCTTGTCACTCGCGATTGGATCCGGTCGGTCTCGCGTTCCTGAACTACGACGCGCTCGGCCGGTTCTCGACGACCGAAAGAGGCATGCCGGTCGACGACACGGGGTCGTGGTCCTACGACGGCGGCACCTCCTCGATGACCTTCCACGGCGCGCGCGGGCTCGCCGACATCTTCGCGTCGAGCACCGACGCGCGCGACGGGTTCGTCGGGCAGTGGCTCGCGCTGGCCGTCGGCGTCGTCAACGACACGACGTCGCTGCAACAAGCGATCGACGCGTTCGTCGCGAACAACCTCGACATCCCGTCGCTTATCGCCGCCGTGACGACGACAGACGCATTCCTCGCACCCTAGCGACTTCCGCCGCCAGCGCGCGAGGCGCGAACGATAACGATGCCGAAGGTTTCTAGCGAGACAGGATGTCGGCGAAGTAGACGAACATTCCGCCCAAGAAGGCGGTCGACACGACCATGAAGAGCGTCTGCCAGATGGCGCGCTTCTGCGCCTTCTGGATCATCTCTCCGGCCATGTCACGGTCGCCGCTCTTCTCAGCCGCTTCTTCATAGAAGCGGCGCCATCGTTCCTGCGTTTCTACTGAGGCGCTCATGGGTATTCCCCCACGACCTGCATCGGCGGACCCCTCAAAAAAATTGAGGGGCTATTTCACGCCTGAAATACAGCAACTGCTCGGCTCGGGCGGCGCGGCGTACGTCGGCTGCCGCGGCGGCGGCGCGCGCGGCGGCATGCCGACCCGGCCGGCCTGCTGCGGTTGATCGGCCGGCGCGCTCTTGACGCCCGACACGCAGCAAGCATTCGGCGTCTGCGCGGGCACGGCGTTCTTGAGCCGGCAGCGCGCGCTCGGTCCCTGAATCCCCGGGCTCACGTACGTGAACGCGACGCACTGAGGTTCGACGAGGCACGTGTCCCGGCACTCCTCGGGGCGCGCCGAGGAGACATCGAAGCTTCGGTAGTCGCTGCCGGGACGATCGACGTTGACCTCAAGCGCGGCCGTGCCGCTCGAAACGTAAGCCGGCGAGCCCGGCTGTTGGACGATCGTGCAGCCGACGGCGAGGGCCGCGACCGCGAAGCTGGACATGAGCACGGTCCGCATGAGGCCCCGAGGTGTGGGGGCCGCAAACTATCACGCGCTCTGCACGCGCGAAACGACGCGCGCCCCGTCGGGGCGAGGGTTCGTCAAGCCGCCGGCGCGAGGCTCTTCTTCACGAGATCCTCGAGGCGGCTGCGCGGCACGGCGCCCACGATCTGCCCGACGACCTGCCCGCCCTTGAAGACGAGGAAGGTCGGCAGGCTGCGGACGTCGAGCTTCGCGACGATGTCCTGGTGCGCGTCGGCGTCCAGCTTGCCGACGCGCAGCTGCCCGTCATACGCCGCCGCGAGCGCCTCGACGTGCGGGGCCATCGCGCGGCACGGCCCGCACCACGCGGCCCAGAAGTCGACGAGCACGGGCACGGGCGACTCGAGCGTCGTGCGCGCGAAGTTCTCGTCGGTGATCTCGACGACCTTGGATTCCTTCTTCTCGGTGGCGGCGGCGGTCATTGGCTTCCTCTCTCTTGGTGTTGCTTACTGTTGCATGCAGGCGCGCAGGTCGGCCTTCGCGCGGTGGAGCAGCACGGCGACGTGGCCGGGCGCGATGCCCAGCTCGCGCGCGGCCTCGGCGCTCGACACGTCGTCGAGCATGCGCATCGTGACGACGGCGCGCTGCACCTCGGCGAGCCGCGCCACGCACCGCGCGAGGCGCCCGCGATCCTCCGCGTCGGCGAGGCGCTCATCAGGCGTGGGCTTCGCGTCGGCGAGCGCGTCGACGGTGGGATCGTCCGCGACGTGGGGCCGCGCGACGGCGTGCAACCGCCGCGCGTTGCGCGCGACGTTGCGCACGAGCGCGACCAGCGTGTGCCGCGCCCACTCCGACGGCGCGAGCTCGCGCGCCTGCGGCAAGATCAGGAACGCCGTGAAGGCCTCCTGCGCGGCGTCGAATGCGTCCTCCGCGCCGAGGCCCTCGTGGCGCGCCACGGCGACGAGCTGGCCGCGGTGCGCCCGCACGAGCTCGGTGATCCACCCCGAAAACGCCCCACCCTCCCCGCGCGGGAGCGCTTCTTCGCAGGGGCACGGTTCCGTTTGACTGAAGGTCGACATGCGATAGTTCCGATGCGCGACGGGTCTTCGCCGTTACGCGCTCCTAGAAGAAGGTGTCGGCGCGGCCGCGGATTACAGGCGCGCGGCGCGATTCGCCCAAGTCATTGAAATCAGGCGCCGTCACGCAGGGGAACCGCCCGTCGAACAGGTGTAACCGCGTCGGGGGGTCGCGCGTTGAAGGCGCATGACCTTCGTCCTCGAGCGCCGCCAGATCGTGCGACGCCCACGTCACGAGGTGTTCGCGTTCTTCGCGAACGCCGAGAACCTCGAGCGCCTCACGCCGCCGGCGCTGAGCTTCGCCATCCTCACTCCCAAGCCCATCGTCATAGCGCCGGGCGCGACGATCGACTACCGCCTCAAGCTGGGCGGCGTGCCGTTCCATTGGCAGACGCTCATCGAGTCGTTCGAGCCCGACGTCCGCTTCATCGACGTCCAGGCGTCGGGGCCCTACAAGAACTGGCGGCACACGCACGAGTTCGTCGAGGTGCCAGAGGGCACGGCCATCCGCGATCACGTCGACTACGAGATGCCCTTCGGCACGCTCGGCGTGATCGCGCGCGCGGTGTTCGTGCGCGCGCAGCTGGATCGCATCTTCGACTATCGGCGAGACGTCATCACGCGGATCTTCGGCACGACGCCTTCGCGGCGGTGAACCGCCCCCCTGCGACCAAGAGCCCCGCCACCAGCAACGCCAGCAGGAGCACGCGCGTCGCCGACGCGCCCGTCCCCAGCGCGGGCACGGCTTGCGTCGAGCCGATTTGATTGACGACGTCGGCGTCGGTGAGCGTCCCGAGAAACGCCTCGAGGTCGTCGAGGTCCTGCGCCGTCATCGGCGGCTGCGAACCGGCGGCCCGTCCATCGAGCGGCACCTGCGTGTCGAGGTTGCCCCGATACTGGACCGGCAGATCGTCGAACTTCTGCACGACGCCGTTGACGATCGGGTACCAGAGCTGTGGCTGCGCGTCGCGCGTGTTGTAGAAGTTCAGCACCTGCCGCAGCGACGTGAAGATGCCGTTGTGAAAGAAGACCTTGCGGGTGGCGACATTGCGCAGCGTCGGCACCTTGAAGAGACCACAAAACGGCGCGCTGTTCGGCAGAGGATGATCGGCCCGGCTGCAGATGCCCATGTCGAAGTAGCTCGGGTCTGCGTTCGCGGGAATCAGCTGGTTGCGGGGCACGCTGATCGCCTCGTAGGTGAAGTCGGTGAACATGGCGGTGCTGCCGTTGTTGCCCGGTCCCGAGAAGTGGCACGCGAAGCAGTTGCCGCGGGTTTCGTCCATGAACACTTCGAAGCCGCGCTGTTCGGACGCCGTGAGCGTGCCGCCGATCTTGTTGTCGGCGTTCAAGTCGAACCTGCTGCTGTAAGGATGGAAGTCGTTGTCCTCGAGTTGATAGGCCTGCAGCGCGTCGAGCGCGTCCTGAAATGCGACCGCCGTCGAGCTGAACACGTCTGCGCCGAACGCCGCGCGAAACAGGTCGGCGTACGCGGAGCTCTGCAGCTTGCTCACGACGTCAGCCGGCGACGCGTTCGCCATCTCGTTCGCCGCGAGCAGCGGGATCTGCGCTTGGTCGGCCAGCGTGTCGGCGCGACCGTCCCAGGTGAACCCGCCGCCCGGTCCCGGCGTGCTGACGCCGTCCGGGTTGGGCGCGACGTCCGCGTACGGCGTCGTGTACTCCTTGTATCGCAGCGAAGGCACGGCGCGCGTGCCCGGCGACGACATCGTCGGGCCGCCGAGCTGCACGGCGAGGTTGTTGGGCGAGGCATACGCGTGCGCCGGATCGTGGCAGGTCGCGCACGCGAGCTGGCCGGACGCCGACAGCGAGGGATCGGCGAAGATCTTCTGGCCGACCTGCGCGGGCAGGCTGAGCGGCGCCTGGCTACACCCGGGACACGGATTGACGGCGTCGGCGCGCGCGCGTC
>DATAZS010000502.1:0-4101 GCA_036271915.1 Polyangia bacterium | reverse complement strand
AAGCCCCTGTCACGCGCGATCGCGATGACTACTTTGAGCTCATGATCAAAGTCACCAGCGCAATCATCGGTTTGGCGATGACGCTCGCGTCGTCGCTGTCTTCGGCCGCCGTCGTGTATGTCGAGCACGACCCGCCGCCCGAGGTCGTCGTCGAGCATCCGGCGCCACGCCACGGATACGTGTGGGTCGGCGGCCACCACGTCTATCGCGGCCACCACTACATGTGGCACCGCGGCCACTACGTGCACGAGCGCCGCGGCTGGCAGTGGCACGACGGCGGCTGGGACCACCGCGGGGACCGCTACTACTGGCACGACGGCGGCTGGCGCCGTTGAGGGCTAGACAGGCTCAATCCCAGTCGTCGGCGCCGCCCTCGAGGGGCTCGCCCTTCTCGTAGTGCTCGAGGTTCCGTTTGCGACGTCGCAAGGAGCGAATCGTGTTGGTGAGCGAGATCGCCGAGCCGACGACCGCGATCGAGACTGCGACGATGGCGGGGATGGGCATGCCGGCAGTTTGGACCGCGCGCGCATCGAATGCCAGACTGAGGGTGTGCCCGAGCTGCCCGACCTGGTCCACGTCGAAGATGAGCTGCGGCGCGCGATCTCGGGCAAGCGCATCACGGCGGCGCGCACGGGCGATCCGCTCGTGCTGCGCGTGATGGTGCAGGAGCCCTTCCCCGGCGTGCTGGTGGGCCGGCGCCTCGAGGACGTCTCGCGGCGTGGCCACTTCATGCGCTTCGCGCTCGAGGGCGAACTCGTGCTCGTGATCAACGCGATGCTCGTGGGGCGCTACCGGCTGCGCGCGCCCGGCAACGCCGGCGGCAAACCGAAAAAAGATCCCGTGTCGCTGGGCCTCGCGCTCGTCTTCGAAGACGACCTCGAGCTCCAGTACGTCGACGACAAGCGCATGGGGAAGGTCTACGTCGCCGCCACCGCTGACGAGGCGAAGATCCCCGTCTACGGCGCGCTCGGGATCGATCCGACGTCGGCGGCGTTCACGCGCGAGGCGTTCGGCGCGCTCATCGAGAAGCGCCGCGATCAGGTGCGCATGTTCCTCATGGACAAGTCGGCCATCGCGTCGATCGGCAACGCCTACGCCGACGAGATCCTGTTCGCGGCGAAGCTGCACCCGAAGACGTTCTGCTACAAGCTCGCGCCCGCGGAGATCGACGCGCTCTACGCCGCGATCCCGCGCGTGCTCACAGACGCCATCGCCGAGATCCGTCGGCGGGGCGAGCCCATCGACGTCAAGGTGCGTGACTTCCTCAAGGTGCGCGGACGCGACGGCAAACCTTGTCCCGTGTGCGGCACCATCATCCGCGCCGTGCGCGTGGGAGACGGCGACGCGTGCTTCTGTCCGACGTGCCAGCCGACGGGGCGCAAGCTGTTCGTCGATTGGAGCAAGCTGCCTCCTAAGCGCGACGCGTGAGCGCGTAGAGCATGACGGCCGCGGCCGTCGCGACGTTGAGCGAGTCGGCGCCCGTCGTCGTCGACATGGGGATCGTGACGCCGTGGTGGCATTGCAGCACGGCGCCGGGCGACAGGCCGGGGCCCTCGGCGCCCAGCAGCAGCGCCCAGCGCGCGGGCGGCTCGAAGCGCGGCAGCGGCGTCGCGCCCGGCGAGAGCACGGCGGCGACGAGCGTGAAGCCGAGCGCGCGTAGCGTGTGCAGATCGTCGGGCCAATTTTGCAGCCGCACGACGGGCAGGTCGAACACGGCGCCGAGCGACACGCGAATGGCCTTGCGATAGTAGGGATCGGCGCAGCGCGGGGACAGCACGAGCGCGTCGGCGCCGAAGGCCGCGGCGTTGCGCGCGATGACGCCGAGGTTGTCGACGTCGACGAGATCCTCGAGCACGACGACGCCGCGCGCGCCCGCGGGGATCATGCGCGCCGCGGGGCGCTCGCCGATCGCGAGGCAGCCGCGGTGGACGTGAAAGCCCGCGATGGCGTCGAGCACCGTCTGCGTGACGACGTAGACGGGCAGATCGTCGCCGCGCGGGTGACCCGCGGGGCGGGGCGCGGCGAGGGCGTCCTCGAGCGCATGCAGGCGCGGCGGCGTCACGAGCACGGAGCGCACGGCGAGCTCGCTCGCGAGCAGACGGCGCACGACGCGCTCGCTCTCGGCGACGAAGCGGCCGCCCTCGGCGTTGAGGTGGCGCTCCTTGAGGGCGCGGTAATCGCCGAGGCGAGGGTCGTCGGCGTCGTCGATCGCGAAGCGCGGGCTCACGGCGCGACGATACGCGATCGGCGCAGGCCCGCGCGCGTCGTGCTAAAAATCGTCCTCGATGATGTCGAAGCCGATGCCTCGGGGCCTCCTCGTTCTCGTGGGCGCCGGCGCGATCGGCGCGGCCTGCAGCAGCCCGTCCGAGCCGCACGGCTCGCCCATCCTCACGCGGGTCTACTGGTCGGCAGCCGGCACGCAGCAGGTCGTGTGGTCGCAACCGGGCGATCCCGTGCCCATGCCGACCTCCGTGTCGCCGTTCGCCGACGAGATCGACTTCGTCTTCGATCGCCGCCTCGACGGCTCGCGCATCGAGGACATCATCACCGAGGGCGGCGTCCTCGTGCCCGTGCCGAAGACGCCCGCCGCCATCGGTGCGACCTGGCCCGACGTCAAGGCGCGCATGAGCACGCCTCCGTTCGACCTCGTCGTCGACTACAACAGCGTGCCGCTGTTCGGCGACCAGTCGGCCTACGTGCTCGCGCGGCCCCAGGTGCCGGGATTTCCGTCGGGCGACACGATCACCTTCAACCTGCTGCTCTCGAGCCTCACGAGCGCCTACGGCGACATCGCGAACGCCCCCAAGCAGATCACGGTCAAGACGCAGCCCTTCGGCGTATCGATCGCGGCCCCCACCTTCGCGGTCGCGACCAACTATCAGTTGCCGCTCGCGTTCTCGAATCGGTTGCCGCCCGTGGCCGCCTCGGGCGCGATCCCCGCGATCGCCGTCACGGTGGCCGGCGCCGCGGTGCCTTACAAGCTGCTCGCCGACGCGAGCCTGCTTTCGCGTTGGTACGTGGCGCCGGCCGACTGCCTCGCCGCGTGGCCGGCGAACAGCACGCTCACGGTGACGATCGAAGCGGGGTTGCCAGACGCGTTCGGGGCGCCGCTCGCGGCGAGCGCCACGGCCACCTTCGCGACGCTCGCGCGCTCGGGGGCGACGCCTGACGCCTCGTGCGCGGTGGCAGACGCCGGCGCGGCCGACGGAGGCGTCACCGATGCGGCTTCCGACGCCGTCGTCGACGCTGGCGCGCCAGAGGCGGGTCCGACGGACCTCGACGCGTCGACGGCCGACGGCGGCGTGGATGCAGCGCCGGATGCGCCGTCAGATTCAGCGTCCGATGCTGCTTCGGATGCTGCGTCCGATACGCCGGCGACGTTCGATGCCGCCGTCGAGTCGTCGTCCGGCGCCGGCTGACGGCGCCTCGAGCGGTCAGGGGAACGTCACGGTCGTGTAGAGATAGACCCCGCCCGTGTTGATGCCCACGGCGACGGCCTTGCGCGACAGGGGCGCGACGCCCGCCGTCGACGCCGCGGGTCCGATGAGCTTTTGCGACATGTCCGGCGGCGTGGCGTCGGCGCGGATGCGGGTCGCGCGCAATCGGTTCGAGTTGGAGTCGATGTCCAAGGACGTCGCCGTTTGAGCGTCGTCCACCGTGACGGCCATCGTCGACTGATAGGACATCGAACCTTGCTGGAACATCGAAGGATCGGCGAGGCTCTCGACGAGGAGCTCGTTGTTGCTGAACCCGAAGAGGCTCTGGGCGCCGAACGCGACCGGAAAAAAGAACGTGCCCACGGAGCCCACCGTCGTGAAGGTCGCGCCTCCGTCCGTGCTCTTCTCGAGCGAGGTGCCTCCGTTGAGCTCGACCAGCCAATCGGTCAGGCCGTCGGGAGAGATGCCGACGGCCAGGTTCGAGTCCGCGATCAGGGTCGGGCTGAGGAAGTTCGCGCCGCCGTCGACGCTGTGCCACAGGTACATTGATGATCCCTGGCTGCCCGGGGCATCGGTGAGGATCGCCAGTGTTTTCCTGACGGCCGTCAGTTGGAGCTGATTCGTCTGCTGCACGAGGCTGATCGGCATGCTCCAGGTCGCGCCC
>DATAZS010000501.1:0-11087 GCA_036271915.1 Polyangia bacterium | reverse complement strand
GAAGAGGCCGCCAAGCGCGCCGAAGAGAAGGCGCGTCAGGACGCCGAGCGTCGCGCGCGTCTCGCCGAGCAGGTGAAGTCGACCGGCCTCCTCAAGCTCCTCGGCGCCAACACGGGCGAGGGTGGCTCGATCGCCGACGTGCTCGGTAAGGGCGATGTCGATCGCAACCAAGAAGAAGCGTTCAAGGGTGTCGGCGGCGTCGGCGTCGCGAGCGGCAACGATCAGCTGCGCGGCATCAAGAGCGGCGGCAGCGGCTCGGGTCGCGTCGCGTCCGTCGGTGGCTTGCGCGGCGGCGGCTCGATCGCGGGCGGCGGCACGGGCGAGGCGGCCACGGAGAAGAAGGTCACGGGCGCCATCAAGACCGAGGCTCCCGCCGTCGACGGTGAGCTCGATCCGGCGATGGTCGCGAAGGAGGTGCGCACCCGCCTCGGCGCAATCAAGGCTTGCTACGAACGCGCCCTCAAGCGCAACCCAACCTTGAGCGGCAAGGTCGTCATCCACTGGACGATCACGCAAGCGGGCACCGTCTCTGGAGTCGACGTCGAGCAGGATACGCTGGGCGACGCCGAGGTCGCGAGCTGCATCAAGGCGCTCGTCGCGCGCTGGCGCTTCCCGGCCCCCGCGGGCGGTTCGGTCGACGTGTCGTTCCCGTTCGTCTTCCAGTCGTCGCAGTAAACCCGTGGACGATTCGGGCGCGCTCGGGTGAAAAATCCTGACGACTCGCCCGAGCGTGGCTACCTTCAAGGTGTTCGACGACGATCAACCACGCTCTAACGACGTGCGTGGTTCTCGGCGCCGAAATATGACGCGAGACGCGAATCGTCTGGATGGTTGGTTGACACACCCCAAAGACATGCATATAATTCCTGCCGTCTTTATAAGTAGGCGATATCCTTAGTATTACTTTGGGGGCATTGCGGAAAGGACCGGCGTCGTGGCGAAAAATACGAGGCTATTGATAACGACGCTCTTGGCGAGCGCCGCGCTTGCTCAGGGTGGTGGGGCGGGGGCCGCGGATGCTCCTGGTGCGCCGAATCAAGCTGACATCTCTGTGAAGCAGCGATCCACGCTTAGCCCGCAGGAGATGGTTCAGCAGGGGAACGAATACTTCAGGGGCATGAACGAGACTGTGAAGCGTATTGCCACGCTCCAGGATCAATCGAAGCGCCAGAAAGACATCATTCGACTCAACTGCGTCACCGACAAGCTCGTTCAGTCGAAGGTCAACATGACAATCGCCGAACAGGCGATGGCAGCTCTTCAGGAAAATATCGCTCGCGCCGATGAGGGTGGACGCACACATGAGTTCACGCGCCTCACGATTGTCAATCAGAAGGTCACGGTTCTAGGAGCGGAGGCGGAGAATTGCATCGGCGAGGATCTCAGCTTCGTGGGCGCGACTCGAATCGACGTCGAGGTCGATCCAAACCTTCCGCAGATCGACGTGACGTCACCGCCGCTTCCGGTGCTTCCGGTCGAGCGTCCTCAAGACGCGAGTTTGTTCAAGGGTTGATGGCCGCGCGGCTTCCCCGCTGCGCAAATCCACCCCTCCTCTCTCACTGTAGACGCACTGGATCTAACCTACCCTCTCCCCCATCCCACCGATGAATCGCCGCCTCGCATTGATAGCCGCCCTGATGGCGCTCATGAGCGCACGTCGTGCCGCCGCCCAGGTCATTGCTAGTCAGGGTGAAGTTCAGATCGGCTATCAGGGGTTGCCCTACAAGTCGACGGGCGAGAGGAGCACGGGCATCAACGTCGCCGAGGGCATGCTTTTGCACGTCGGCGCTGGCGTCGAAGCCGGCTACGACTCGAACGTCTTCTATGGCAGCTCGTCGGACCCCGGTGGCGTGATTTCATCGGGAATCATCCGGGTGACGACCTTCGGCGAGCTGACGAACGCTACCCGTGACGTCGTCGGCGAGGCGCGGCCCAGCGTCGTGTATAGCCTCCGAGCCGGGCTCGTGTATCGCCTCTATACTTCCGACAACGTCGACGTCGAAAAGTATCGCTCGGCGTTCATGCCGTCGGCAGGGCTAGGGCTCGGGACGACCTCCGGGCATTGGGCGTTCCAGCTCACTGATTCATTCATTCGCATGGAAGATCCGCCCTACGCCGGCATCACGGGCAGCAGCGCAGGGGCGACGCCCATCACACGTGACAGCAACCTCGCGTCTGTCCAGGCGCAGTGGTCGCCGGGGGGCGGACGGATCTCGGGAACGCTGCGCTACAACAACACGATCGACGTCTTCGAGCAGGACAGTGGCTTCAGCTATGCGAGCTCGCTAACCAATCAGCTCGTCCTCGACGTGTCTTGGAAGTGGCTGCCGAAGACCGCCTTGTTCTTCCAGGCGAATCAGAGCTGGATCACCTATCTGAACGACACGCCGAGCGCGGACATGGCGGCGGATCTTTCGGACGGTAAGAAGAGCTCGTCGTACCCCCTTCGCCTCTTCATCGGTTTGCGCGGTCTGATCACTCAGAAAATTTCTGCGGCGATCTCGCTCGGCTACATCAACGGATTTTACTCGGCCGGGTCCACGAACACCGGAATCTGGGGCAGCACGTACGCCGACGCGCAGGTGTCGTACTCGCCCTCGCTGCTCAACCGATTCACGGTTGGCTATCACCAAGACATCGTGAACTCGGTCATCAGCAACTTCTACTACGAGAGCGCTGGGTACGCGTCCTACGTTCAACAGCTCGCTGGTCGAGTGGCGCTCGATCTGTCGGCTCGCCTCAGCCACCGGATCTACGAAGGGCTGATCTTCGATCCGACGCAATCGCGGACGGACAACACGATCACGGCCGGGGCGACGCTCGACTATTTCATCAGGAATTGGGCCTATGCGGGCGTCGGCTATTCGCTGCTCGCGAACCTGAGCGATTACCACCTGCCTGGCGTCGGTGGAGAAGGCACGGGCGGCGCCGTCGACTACACCAAGAATCAGGTGTTTTTGCGGCTCGGGATCACGTACTGAGTTCGATGACTGGGGTTGTTGTTCACGCGCGCCGCCGGCGGCTATACTTGCTGTGGCCACTCGTCTGGGTGCTTGGCGGCTGCTATGCGACGGCTCCCAAGATGTCGATGGCTGGCGTCCAAGGTGCCTCGGCCGAAGATAAAGTCGGGCTCGATGACGTCTTCGAAGTTCGGGTCTACGGCGAGACGGAGCTCAGCGGCACGTATCGCGTCGCGACGGATGGCACGATCGACTATCCGCTCACGGGACGGCTCGCGGTGTCCGGCCTACGCAGCGGCGAGATTCAAGAGCTGCTCGTCAACAAGCTGAAGGACCGTTTCCTCAAGAACCCTCAAGTCACCGTCACGATCAAGGAACGCAACAGTCAGAAGATCATCGTCTTTGGGCAGGTCGCCAAGCCGGGACAGGTTGGTTACTATCCCAACATGACGATCGTCGACGCCATCGCGAGCGCGGGGGGATTCACGGGCATCGCCGCGAAGAACTCGGTCAACCTCCGTCGCGAGGTCTCGGGCAAGATTCAGACGCACGTCTATCCCGTCGCCGACATCAGCGAAGGTCGCTCCCAAAACGTGATGGTCTTACCGGGTGACGTCCTCGTCGTCGACGAACGCGTCTTCTGACGACGCTCTGACGGACGACGCACCGGGCGTCCCCTCGGCTGGTCCAGTCCCCGCGTCGCGGAGAGCTCGAAGGTCGCGGCGCACGCATCGCAGCAGCGGCGGCGTTCAGCTCGCGAGGCGGACCGGGTTGACGCTGACCTGCGCGGTCGTCGCGGCGGCGCCGCTCGCCGTCGGAGGAGTCCACCGGATACCGATCCTGCTGCTCGTGCTCGTCTCGGGGCTTGGCCTCGCTTGCCTCGTCATGGGCTCGGCGCTCGAGCGGCGGCCCGTGCGCATCGGGTTTGTCTCCGTCCTGCCGTTCGTTCTACTCGCGATCCCCTTCCTGCAATCGCTGCCGCTGCCGCTGGCGGTGCGCGGCGTGTTCGATCCCGCGGGCAACGCGCTTATTCTCGGAAGCGATCTGCCGGCGCCGCGCCTGTGGCCACTGAGCCTCGACCCGGTCTTGACGCGCGAGCGTGTCGCGGAAGCCGCCGCCGCGCTCGCGGTCTTCCTCGTCGCCTTTCACATCGCCTCTGGCAGCAATCGGCGCCATCTGATGTACCGACTGGTCGGACTCACGGGCGTCGCCGCGGTCGTCATCGGCCTCGGTCACAGGATCTTCGGCGTCCACGAGATCTACGGACACTTCGTGACCACGAACCGCAGCGTGCTCGTCGGGCCCTTCGTCGACAGCAACCACACGGCCGAGTTTCTCGAGCTGGCGGCGTTCGCGTGCCTCGCCTGTTCGTTTCAACGTCGAACGGCCCTCAACCGCTACGGCTGGCTCACGGGCATGCTCCTGTGTGCCGGCGGCGCCGTGGGCACGCTGTCGCGCGGCTCCGTGCTCGCCATCGTGGCCGGCATGCTGCTTTTCACGGCGCTCCTCTACAGGATGCGCGACGAAAGCGCCGAGGCCAAACGTGGCGTCGCGATCGGGTGGGGCGTGATCGTCTCGGTTCTCATCATCGGCATGGCGACCTTTATGGGCGGCGCGGGCGCGCTCGTCGAGCGGTTCCGCGGCGAATCCGCGAGCGGCGACCTGCGGTTCCAACTGTGGCGCGACAGTCTCCACGTGCTCGGCGCGCATCCCTTCGGGATCGGCCGCGGCGCCTTCGAACGTGTCTATCCCGTCTACAGAACGCTTCGCAGCTCGTTCCCCATCACGTTCGCCTTCGTCGAGTGCCACCCGCTGCAGCTCCTCATCGACTGCGGCTGGCCGTTCTTCGCCGCGATCGTGGTCACGGTCGGGCTCGTCGTGCGATGGATCGTCGTTCACAGCCGTCGCGACAAGATCGAGTCCGCGTTGCTCGCCGGCCTTTTCGCGGTCACCGTGCACAGCGCCGTGGACTTCGGGCTCGAGACGCTCGGCGTCTTGCTGCCGTTTGCGGCGCTCCTCGGGACGACGCTGGGCCGCATGCGACCCGCGAACGCGCCCGAACCATCGCCGCGGACGGCCTGGATCTTCGCCGCAATCGTGGGAGCCGCCGCTCTCTTCGGCGTCGTCTCGGTGGCTCACTCGAGCGACGACGACTTCGACACGCGCCTCAAACAGCCGCAGAGCCTCGCCCAGCGGCGCGCGCTCTTGCTCCGCGCCGAGGCCGTGCACCCGACCGACTACTTCTACGCGCTCGCCTATGCGGCGACGGAGCCGCTTCAATTCGGCGGGGGAAGGGGGCGATCGCCGCGCCTGCACGCGCTCAACCGTGCGCTCGAGCTCTGCCCGAACTGCGAGCTCGTCCACCTCGACGTCGCGAGGAGCCTGTGGCAGCTCGGGTCGCACCGGCAGGCGCTCGTCGAGTGGCGGACGGCGGTTCAGCTCCAGCCCGCGCTGTTCCCCGGCGTCGTCGACGAGCTGTGGCGCCTGAAGGCCTCGGGCCGAGAGCTCGCGGCGGTGGCGTCGTTCGACGCCTCCAAGATGGTCGACACCGCGAATTTTCTCGCCGAGCACGCGAGCCTCGCCGACGCGCGCATCGTCCTCGATCAGGCCGACCTCATGGGAGCATCGCGCGCCGAGAGCTTGCTGCTGCGTTGCAAGCTGCAGATTGAGAGCAAGGACGTCGACGCCGCGCGGACGACGCTCGCCGAGGCGCGCGCCGCGGGGATCCAGGATCCGCGCCTGGCGCTCTTGGACGCCCAGATCATCCTGACGACGAAGGGTCGTGCAGGCGTCGATGAGGCCTTCGCCGTTCTCGACGCCGCAGCGATGCGATATCCTCTCGACCTCCCGGTCCAACGAATGCGCGTCGCGATGGTGTCCGACTATGGAAAGTGGCAGGCGTCCGATCGGGCGCTCGATGGGCTCAAGCTCGCCCTCTATCACTCGAACGGTTCGGGCGTCGAAGCGAACTTGGCGGCGGCGCGCATCCGCGCGCGGTTGTCGCAGTGGAGCGCCGCCATGAGCGAGTATCGGATCGCGCTCATGCAGCAGCCCTCCGCCGGGATCTGGTTCGAGCTCGGCCAGGCGGCCGAGCACGCGGGACGAGACTCGACGGCGCGCGAGGCGTACTCCGAGGCGGCGCGCCTCGAGCCGGGGGTCAAGCAGTACGCGGACGCTCTCCGTCAGTTCGACGCGCGCATGAACGACTTGAGGACGGCGGGCGTCGCGCGTTCGCCCGTCGAGGAGCCGCGCGTCCCGTGAGTCTCTCGACGCGCGCCGATCGCGGCAATGTGAAGGGACGCTAGGGGCCGGCGTGCGCAAGCATTGGTTCACCCTCCTCATGGCGTCCATCTGCCTCGAGGGCCTGGGACGCAAGTACGTGCCTGAGATCCCGACGTTGGTCCTCTACTTCGTCAAGGATCTCGTCCTCCTCATCGGTTTCGTCCTCTTCAGGCCAACCTTGGCGCTGCGGTCGACGATCGGTCGCCTCTACGCCGGCTTCGGCGTGGTCCTCGTGGCCGCGATCTTCTGGACCGTCGTCCAGATGGCCAACGCGAACCAGACCTCGTGGCCCCTCGCTCTCATCGGATTGAGAGCCTACTGGTTCTGGTGGATCGCTCCTCCCATCATCGCGAGCGCGCTTCGCGAACAGACCCAGAAAAATCGCGCGATCTACGTACTCGCGATCCTGACGATCGGCATCGCGATCCTCGCGGCCGCCCAATTCGCGTCGCCGGCCGACTCGAGCTTGAACCTGTACTCCGTCGTCGACGGCGAGGCGCAGTACGCCTCGGGCAGCGGCACCGTCTATGCGACGGGTCGCGCCCGGGTGTCGGCGACGTTCGCGTTCATCAGCGGTTTTTCGGACTACACGATTCTCGTTCCGGCCCTCTTGTTGTCCCTTGGTCTTGATGCGCGCTCCAGACGAATTCGCATCCTGGCGTTGACGGCGACATTGTTCAGCGCCGCCGTGCTCCCCATGTCGGGCTCGCGCTCGTCGGTCATCCTCGGCGTAAGCGTCCTCGTCCTCACCGTCTGGGGGGCCGGGCTCTTCTTCACGGTCGTCGGACGTCGAATCATCGTTGGCGCCATGGCAGGTCTCATCCTCGCAACGGTCGCGTTCCCCGACGCCATCCTCGGCGTCGAGAGCCGCTTCGAGCCCGAGGAAACGCAGTCACGCGTCCTGCTCAACCTCATGGTCCTTCCACCCGTCGCGTTGTTGATGCTCGACTATCCATCGATGGGGATCGGGACGGGCATGCAGCAGAACGCCCGCGCGGCGCTGCACGTCCCTGCCGACTGGGAGACCGAGATCGAGACGCAGCGGTACCTCGTCGAGCTGGGCATTCCGGGCTATCTCTTGGTTTGGACCGCCAAGTTCGGGCTCGTCGTGGGCTTGCTCAAGGCCTATCGGATCCTCAAGAGGGCGGGCCGCCCAGGCGCGGCATCGGCCGCGCTCTCGTATGCGGTGGTGACGTATTTCGGCTACCTGACCTTCGATCACATCTGGGAGGCGCTCTATTTCGTCGGGTGCGGGTTCATCCTCGCCGAAACGACCAGCGTTCTTCACCCGCCCGCCATCAAAGAGAAGCTCGCGCCAGAGACGCCAAGCTTGCCGTCGCGCGCCGACATCTTGACGGTAACCTAGGCCGGCATGGAGACGACGCCACAGCGCGGGAAGCGCCGGTTCGCGATGGTGACGCCAAACTTCTACCCGCGCGTGTGCGGCGTGGGTGACTTCACGGTGCGCTTCTCGGTCGAGCTCCGTAGGCGCGGGCACGACGTCGCGATCTTTTCGCGACACCCGGTCGAACCCCACCCTGAGGCACTCGACCTCGAAGCTCACGGCGTCGCGGGGAAGCTCCCCACGGCGATCGCGCGCAACGCGATGAAGGCGATCGCTGCCTGGGAGCCCACGGACCTCGTGATCCAATACACGCCGCAGATGTGGGACGCGTGGCGGTTCGGCAGCCCCGCGACCCTATTGCTCGCGCAGTGGGCGCGACGAAGGGGCGTACGCGTCGAGCTCGTCGCTCATGAGCTCTTCCTGTCATACGCGCCGCGGCCCGATCTCGTCGTCGCGGCCAGCACGCTGCGGCTGCAGCTCGCGGCGCTGATCCTGAGCTGCGACGACGTGTTCGTGACGACCTGCACGCGCGCCGACATGATTCGTACCTCGTGCCGTCTGCTGGGCCGGCCAGCGCCTCGCGTGGTCCGCGTGGGCGCGAACGCGCTGCCTGTCGCGCGCCCTGTCACCTCCGGACCGCTCGTCGCGCCCCGGCTCGGCATTTTCTCGACGGCCGCTGCGGGGAAGCGCTTCGACGTCGTGCTCGACGCCTTCACCGAGATCGTGCGCGTGTTTCCCGAGGCGCACCTCGTTCTCATCGGCTACCTCGGGTCTTCCGATCAACCTCGCGTGCGGCAGATCCTGGCCGATGTCGCGCGGCACCCGGCGAAGGATCGCATCACCGTGACGGGTGGGCTGTCCCTGCCCGACGTCGCACGCCAGATGGCGCGCCTCGACGTCAACCTGTTCCCCATGGAGACGGGCGCGAACACGCGCAGCAGCACGCTGCCGGCGGCGCTCGGCGCCGGCGTGCCCGTCGTCGCCGTCCGCGCGGAGGAGACCGATCTCGATCTCTTCCGCGACGGCGAGAACATCGTCTTCGCGCGCGACATGAGCGGTCGGGCGTTCGCGGCGGCGGCGCTCGATCTCCTCCGAGATCCCGCGCGCATGGCCGCGATCGGTGCCGGGGGGCGCCGCCTATTCGCGGAGCACCTTAGTTGGGAGCGCGTCGTCGACCAGTTCCTCGAGCCCGTCGCGGCGAGCTCGCGCGACTTGACCGGGACCGTCGAGTCGGGGACAACATCTCACCGACGGTCGGCGTTATGAGCGCGGATCCCAGTGATCGACGCGGAATCATCGACGTCCACGAGACAATATGGGACCGTAAACGCGGCCGCACCGCGCGCGCCGAGGAGACACGACATTGACGACGACAAACAAGCCCAAGATCCCCATCGCCGCCGTCGATCGCGAGTACGCGGCGCTGCGTGACAAGGTCGTCCCCGCGGCGACGTCAGTCCTTGAGAGCACGAAGTTCATACTCGGCCCCGAGGTCACGGCCTTCGAGGCCGAGGTTGGCAAATACCTCGGCGGCGTCCACGCCGTCGGCTGCGCCAACGGCACCGACGCGCTCGTGCTCGCGTTGCGCGCTCTCGACATCGGGCCGGGTGACGAGGTCATCGTGCCGGCCTTCACGTTCGCCGCGACGGCCGAGGCCGTCGTGCTCGCGGGCGCGACTCCTGTCTTCGCCGACATCGAGCCCGACACCTTCGCGATCGATCCGCGCTCGGCCGCGAGCCTCATCGGACCGCGCACGCGCGCGCTGCTCCCCGTGCACCTGTTCGGTCAATGCGCGCGCATGGAGCCGCTCGCCGCGCTCGCCGAGAAGGCCTCGCTGCGCATCGTCGAGGACGCGGCGCAGGCCATCGGCGCGCGATGGCGCGGCAAGGCCGCCGGCGCGCTGGGCCACGTCGCGGCCTTCAGCTTCTATCCGACGAAGAACCTGGGCGCGCCCGGGGACGGGGGAATGGTGACGACGGCCGACGCGAGCGTCGCCGATCGCCTGCGCGTGCTGCGCGCCCACGGCAGCCGCCAGGCCTACGTGCACGAGACGATCGGCTACAACAGCCGCCTCGACGAGATCCACGCGGCCGTGCTGCGCGTGAAGTTGCCTTTGCTCGACGGATGGAATGACACGCGCCGCGCGACGGCCGACCGATATCGGGCCGCGATCGCGAAGGGTCGCGGCATCGTGGCGCCCGTCGAGATCGACGGCGCGCACCACGTCTATCACCACTTCACCGTGCGCGCGGCGGCGCGGACCGAGCTCGTTGCGCGCCTCGGGGCCGAGGGCATCGGCGCGGCCGTCTACTACCCGAAGGCTTTGCACGAGCAGCCCGCCTACGCCCAGTGGTCACGCGGCACATTGCCCGAGGCCGAGCGCGCCGCGGCCGAGGTGCTCTCGCTGCCCGTGCATCCGTGGCTCAGCGAGGACGAGATCGCGCGCGTCGTGGCCGTGCTCGCGAGCGCCTCATAGCGCCCGCGTGATCGTGCTGGCTCGCGCGTGCGCGTCGTCTATCTGAACCCGTTCGCGCAGGAGGTCAGCGGCCCGGACGAGAGCTTGCGCGCGCTGCTGGGCGCGCTCATCCCGCGCGGGGTCGAGGCTCACGTCGTGCTGCCGGCGCGCGGTCCGCAGGCGCCGCGGTACGAGGCGCTCGGCGCGACGGTGCACGTCGCCGACCTGGCCATGCTGCGCCGCGATCTCGCGCCCGCGGCCGCGGCAGCCTTCCCCGCGCGCCTCGCGCGCGCCGCGTTCCAGGTCGGCGCGATCGCGCGGCGCGTGGGCGCGACGCTCATCCATTCGAACATGGAGGTGCTGCTCGAGGGCGGGCTCGCGGCGCGGGCGCTACGGATCCCCCACGTGCAGCACTACCGCGGCAACACGCTCGACGAGCCCAAGATCGTGTTCGACGGGCTCACGGCGATTTGGACGGCGCTCGCCGATCACGTCTACTGCATCTCGGGCGCGACGGCGGCCGTGTTCGAACGCCGCGGGCGCGCGCGCAAGGTCGAGGTGCTCTACAACCCGCTCGACGTCGCCGCCTTCGCGGGCGGCGCGCGCGATCCGGCCGTGCGCGCCGCGTTGGGCGGTGGCGCGGGGCCGCTCATCGGGACGGTCGGCCGCCTGCACCCGCGCAAGGACATCGAGACCTTCGTGCGCGCGGCCGCCGAGGTCGCGGCGCGCGCGCCCACTGCGCGCTTCGTCGTCGTCGGCTCTGCCGAGGCGCCCGTCGAGCTCGAGTACGAGCGCCACCTCGCGACCCTCGTGCGCGAGCTCGGCCTCGCGGAGCGCGTGACGTTCGCGGGCGCGCGCCGCGACATGCCCGCAGTCATGAAGGCGCTCGACGTCTTCGTGCTGGCGTCGCGCCACGAGGGCTTTGGGCGCGTCGTCGCCGAGGCGATGGCCGCGGCGCGGCCCGTCGTCGTCGCGCGCGAGGGCGCGCCGCCCGAGCTCGTCGAAGAGGATCGCTATGGCGTGTGCGCGACGCCGGCCAATCCCG
>DATAZS010000500.1:0-3234 GCA_036271915.1 Polyangia bacterium | reverse complement strand
GAACCCGCAACCTGCTGATTACAAATCAGCTGCTCTACCAGTTGAGCTACGCCAGCGCTTGTCTTCGTGTCCTGCCTTTAATTTCTTGCGATGTCTTGTGATTCTGATGAGTTTGAGACTCTGCGCCGGTTGGCATAGGTGTCCCCAGGCGGCCGCGCAGAGCGCGAACGTATAGTTCGATCAAGCCCCAGTGTCAAGCGGCATTGGGAACGCCTGGCCGGCTTCTTGCCGGGACTTCCTGACGCGGGCTGTCGCCACCACCTGACGCGGCGTGCGGCGCGTGGCGCTTCTACCTCGGAAGCACCCGCCCTGCCTAGAGGATCTGGCGGTCGGCGCTGGGACGCGCCTTCTCTTTGCGCTCGCGGTCCGGATCGGGAGCCGTGCCCGATCGCCCGTCCGGCGCCTGCGGCGTGGGAGGGGCCGGCGTCGCCGCTGGCGCGGGAGTCGACGGGTCGGCGAACTCGAACTTGAAGTTGGGGTCGAGCATCTTCTGCAGGTTCGCGAACGCGAGCTTGGACTTGTCTCGCCACTCGTTCTGCACGCCGAGGCGCTCGAGCATCATGAGGTTCTGCTCGTGCGTCTTGAGCGCTTTTTCGAGCAGGATGCGGATCTTCTTGCGCAGCTCCTCATAGTAGATCTCGCGCTTCTCCTGGTTGGCCTCGCCGATGAGGTCGGGCGGGATGGGCGCGTGCATGAAGGCCTCGTAGAACTCTTCGTAGAGCGAACCGATCTGGTAGCCCGACGCCGATGCCCACTGCGGGTTGCCGAGCTTGATGGTCTCGATGTACTGGCGCTGCGCGACCAGCAGGAGGCGCGCCTTCTCCTCCATGTCGAGCGCCATCTGCTTCTCGGGCAGGCGCAGCGGCATGGCGCGGAAGTGCTCGTGCGGGATCTCGCCCAAGTGGTACTTCGCGAGGCCGAGATAGAAGTCCGTCTGCAGGCGCTCCTCGCTCTCGATCGACGTGAAGTACCAGAGCACGGAATGGAAGGTGCGCTCGGCCGTGTCGTAGTCGTGGAGCTGGAACTGCGCGAAGCCCCGGCGGGCCATCGCCTCGATCTTGTCGTCGGGCGTGAGGTCTCTGCGCTCGAGGATCTGCGCGAACAGCGCCGCGGACGTGGGCCAGTTGCCCATCTCGGCGTACGAGGCGCCGATCTGGAACTGCGCGTCCTTGGCGTCCGAGGTGCCTACGTACTGGTCGGCGAGCTGCTGGAACTTGGCGATGGCCGTCGCGAAGTCTCGCTTGCCCTGGTACGCGAGGCCCATGTTGTACAGGGCCGCCTTCGTGTAGCGCGTCTCCGCGGGGAACTCCTTGAGGAGCCGCTCGTAGGACGAGGCCGCGTCGTCGTAGCGCTTCTCGGACAGCGCCGCGCCCGCGCGCTCGAACAGCTCCGTCGCGTCGTAGGTCTCGACGTGCTGAACGCCGTCCGGACCCTTGACCGCGTGAAGCTTGATGGGGTCCATCTGGACCTCCTGCGGCGGTGGCGTCGTCGCCGGGTTGGCGGCGTCGGTGCGCGCCTTGCCGGCGCATCCCGCCGAGGCGAGCGCGAGCGCCCACACCAAGGCAAGGGCGAACCAGGGACGAATCGGCATCCTCGTCATCCTCAACATCGACGACCTCTCCTCACGATGACAATGGACACCAACTTTGGCGCGAAGTTCCCATCGGCGCTCGCGCGGAGCCCTTGAACCCGCCGCGCGGCTGGTGCACCGTCGGGGCATGCACCCGAAGGAGCTGATATCCGCCGAGACCATCGCGCGCCGCGTGGGCGAGCTGGCCAAGGAGATCGACGGCCGCGTCCCGCCCGGCCCGCTCACCGTCGTGGGCGTGCTGCGTGGCGCGTTCGTGTTCATGTCGGACCTCGTGCGGCACATCCCGCGACAGATGACGTGCGACTTCCTGGGCGTGCGCAGCTACGGCGACGCGACGGTGTCGTCGGGGGTGGTCGAGATCACGAGCGATCTCGCGTCACCCATCGAAGGGCGACACGTGCTGCTCATCGAGGACATCGCCGACACGGGGCTCACGCTGAAGTACCTGCAGGACCTGCTGCGCGCGCGGAAGCCGGCCACCTTGCACACGTGCGTGTTGATGGCGAAGCCGACGCTCCCGTCGTCGATCACGGTCGACTTCGTCGGGTTCGAGGCGCCGAACGCGTTCGTCGTCGGGTATGGCCTCGACGCCGCTCAGCTCTACCGCAACCTGCCGTACATCGGGTCGATCGAGACAACCAAGGCCTAGCGGCAGTCGGCGCGGCTACTTCTTGCCCTTCTCGAGGGCGGCCTTGATGCGGCCCTTGAGCGAGGCGTAGCGCTGCAGGAACTCGTAGTTCCGCTGCCGGAAGGCCTGGAGGTAGCGCCGCTCTTTCGTCTTTTGGCGAAGGCCCTCGCGGATCTCGTTGAGCGGCGCGACGAGCTGCTCGGGATCGCGGTAGTCCGCGATGAGGGTCATCGAGCGGCTTGCGTCGATCATCTTCACGTCGCCCGTCGCGCCCGGACGCGTGGGCGGGTTGTAGAGCAGCGTCACGGCGTCGGGCGTGCCAGCGCGCACCGTCTTGACCACCATGCTGCCGGGCAGGTCGGGCAGCTGCTCCTTGACGAGCACGATCTGCGGGCGCATCTGCGTGACGAAGTCGAGCGCCTCGCCGCCCGTGACGGCGACGCGAAAGCGCCAGCCGTTGGCCGCCGAGAGCACGCTCTCGAGCTTCGCCAGCGCCGTCGGATCGTCGTCGACGAGGACGACGTTCATGCCGTCGCCGCCGTCGTCGGCCTCGCCCGTCGCGCGGCCCAGCAGCCGATCCTCGAGATCGACGAGCTCCTTCGCCATGTCGCGCATGCGACGGAGAAACTCCTCGTGCGTCTCGGAGATCTCCTCCATGAGCGTGTTGCGCTCGCCGATCGACTGCAGCTCGCTCGCGGCCTCGATCACGCGCTCGCGTAGGTAGGGGACGACGTCGGGCTCCTTGAGCACGACATCGACGGCGCCCGCGCGAAAAGCCCTCACGGAGGTCTCGTACGACTTGCGTGCGCTCATGACGATCACCGAGGTGAGAGGGGCCTTGTCGTGCGCGAACTGCAGCAGCTCGATGCCGGCGCCCGGCGTGGGCGTGTCGGCGTCGATGAGCGCGACGGCGTAAAATTTGTTGAGGAGCTGATCGCGCGCGCGCAAGGGGTCCGACGTTCCCGTGACGATGAGACCGACGCGCGTGAGCAAACGGTCGAGGCCCTTGACGACC
>DATAZS010000499.1:0-4675 GCA_036271915.1 Polyangia bacterium | reverse complement strand
GCACCACGCCAACAACCGCGCGGGCGATCCGCTGTACGGCACGGCCGCGCTGCGCCGCACGGCCGACGCGCTGGCCCCCGAAGGCGTCGTCGCGATCTGGTCGGAGGAGCCGGACGCGGCCTTCGAGGCGCGCCTCGAGGCCTTCTTCACCGTCGAGCGCCACCGCGGCGCGCGCGGCGGACGCAAGCACGTCGTCTATCTCGGCAAGCGCGACAACCGTCCGCGCTTCGCCGCGCCTCAGCCGCGGTTGCGATAGAGCGCGACGAGCGCCGCGCCGATCGCCTGCGACAGCTCGCCCAGCGTCGACGGCAGGATCGTGATGCGATCACGCTGCTGCGGCCACAGGTGCGGGCGCGCGGTCTCGGAGATCGTCCGCAGGTAGCGCTCGCGGAACGCGTCGGTCGTGCTCTCCGGATCCATGAGCCCGCCGCCGATGACGACGAACTCCGGGTCGAGCACCATGCACAGCTTCGCGATGTGCAGGCCCATGGCGCGCGCCTGAAAATCGAACAGCTCGACGGCGAGCGGATCACCCTTCTGCGCGAGGCCGCGCAGCGCCATCGCCTTCTCCTTCGGCGTGGCCGTCGACTTCGCGAGCGGATGATCAGGGTGCGCGGGAAGCTTCTCGGCCAGCAGATACGGCAGGCCCGCGAGCGTCGTGTACACCTCGGCGCAGCCCCAGGTCCGGCCGCAGCCACAGGGGTACGCCTTCACGCCCAGCAGGTGCAGCGCGGCCGGCATGTGCGCCGTCTCCATGCCCGCGAGCGTGTCGCCCTCGAGCGGCAGCCCGTTCGATCCGATGTATGCCGAGCCGAGGCCCGACCCAGGCGCGAGCATGAGCACGCCGCCCGAGCCTCCGCCACGCACGCGCTGCGCCTCACCGACGCCGCCGAGCGCGCCGTCGTTGCCGACGACGAGCGGCACGGCGCGCCCCGCCTTCTGCGACAGCGCCTGGCTGTACGCCGTCTGCACGTCCCACCCGTCGAAGCTCGCCGGCAGGTTCGCCGAGTGCCCGAGCACGCCGTAGCGCTGGTACGGCCCCGGGATCGCGAGGCCGACGGCCTGGACCTGACTCCACGCGAGCTCGTTGTCGCCGAGGAACTTGTCGACGGCGTCGATCCAACCTTTGAGGACCGCCGCGGGCCCTTGCTGAAAATTGGTCGGCTGCTGTGAGAGCTTCGTCGAGATCGTCCTGCCGTCCGCCCACACGCCGCCCACCTTCGACATCGTCGCGCCGCTGTCCGTCCCGATGAAGACGCCGGGGTTCGTGCTCATGGCGCGCAGCATAGGACGAATCGGCCCGCGCCTGAACTTCTGCGCGCCCTGGGTCGGTTGACGCGCCGTCGGGGCCACGCGCATCATTCGCCGCAGATGAAGGCGACATCGTCGATCGGTGCGAAGGTCAGGACCCTCGTGGGTGGAATCCTGCTCGGCTGCGCGCTGCCAGGTGTCGCGCTCGCGGGTACCGTTCCGACGGCGGGCGCGGCTCCGTCGATGGCGGCACCCACGCCGCCGCCCGCCTACGCTCCGCCGCCGCCTCCGGCGTACGGCGCGCCCGCCTACGTCCCTCCTTACGGCTACCCAGGCACGCCGGGTTATCCCCCGTCCGCTTACTTCGCGGCGCCGCGCATGGCAGTGCTCGAGGCGCAGATCGGCGAGCTGGAGCAGCGCCGCGACGACATCTCGCTCGCGCCGCCCGTGACGGTGTTGGTCGTCGGCGGCGCGATGACGATCGTCGGCCTCGCCATGATCGGCGCCAACGTGTGCTCGACGGATGATTACGGCAATCAGACGGATCCCAACTGCGTCGAGAACGACAACCGGGTTGGGCTCGGCGCGACGTTGTTGGTGCTGGGCGGAATCGGGGTCGTGGCCGGCACCGTCTCGACGATCATCCGCGGCGCGCGGCGCCGCCACCTCGCGCGACAGATCGCGGCGCGACAGCTCGAGGTCAATGCCCTGCGCGGCTTCGCGCCGCGCGTGGATTTCAAGCCCGCGCCCAGCGGCGGCGGCGGCGGCACCTTCTCGTTCGCGTTTGACTTCTGAGCGGCCCGCATGCGCCGCCTCCCGCTGTCGCTTCAGATCGCGATCGGCATGGCGGTGGGGCTCGTGCTCGGGCCGCTGCTGGGCGCGCGCGCGGAGCCGCTCGGCGAGCTCGGCAAGCTGGTGATCCAGCTCATCAAGGCCGTCGCGACGCCGCTGCTGTTCCTCGCGATCGTCGACGCGATCGTCAAGAGCGAGGTGCGCGGCCGGCAAGGCGCCGTCATGCTGGGCTTCGCGGCGCTGAGCGCGTCGATCGCGATCGCGATCGGCCTCGTGATCTCGAACGTCTTCCGCCCGGGCCGGCTGCTCGATCTGCACGGCCTCGTCCGGCCCGGCGCCGCCGCGACGACCGACAAGAAGATCGACCTCATCAAGACGATCTCGGGCTACGTGCCGTCGAACCTGCTGCAGCCGTTCGTCGACAACCTCGTGCTGTCGGTCGTGCTGCTCGCGCTGCTGTTCGGCTTCGCGCTGCGCGTCCTGCGCCGCCGCGACGCCGCGCGCGCAGCCGTGCTCGAGGACGGCGTGACGGCGCTGCACGGCGTGACCGAGATCGTGCTCGGCTGGGTCGTCGCGCTCGTGCCGCTCGCCGTGTTCGGCGTCGTCGCGAAGACCGTCGGCGAGTACGGCCTCGCGCCGCTCAAAGGTCTCGGCGCCTACCTCGGCGCGGGCCTGCTCGGCATGGCGCTGCAGATCGTGATCGTCTACCAGCTCCTCGTGCGCGTCATCGCGCGCCTGCCGCTGCGCCGCTTCTGGGCCGCGGCGCGCGAGCCCGTCGTCTACGCGCTGGGCGCGGGCAGCAGCCTCGCGACGTTGCCGCTCACGCTCACGGCGCTCGAGCGCGTCGGCGTCTCGCGCGCGTCAGCGGCGCTCGGCGCCTGCGTCGGCACGAACTTCAACAACGACGGCATCATCCTGTACGAGGGCATGGCCGTGCTCTTCGTCGCGCAGGCGCACGGCATCACGCTCGGCCTCGGCCAGCAGCTCGTCGCCGCCGGGTCGTGCCTCATCGCCGCCATGGGCGTCGCGGGCGTGCCCGAGGCGGGCCTCGTGTCGCTCGCGCTCGTGCTCAACACCGTGGGCCTGCCGCTCGAGCTGCTGCCCTTGCTGCTGACCGTGGACTGGATCATGGGCCGCGCGCGCGCCGCGACGAACGCGCTGTCGGACATGGTGCTGTCGATCATGATCGACCGGTTCGCGAAGGCCGAACCGGCGTCGAACGAAGCCGGAGCGGGCTGAGCTACCTCGGCGCCGGCGCCTTCTGATGGCTGGGGTAGCTGGGACGATCCTCGAACCGGTGGCGCGTATAGATCCGACGCATCGTGCCCGATCGTGAGCGCAGCACGAGCGAGTGTGACTCCGCGCCGTCGCCGAGAAAGCGCACGCCGCGCAGCAAGAAGCCGTCGGTGATGCCGGTCGCCGCGAACATGACGTCGCCTCCCGCGAGATCTTCGATCTCGAAGACGCGCCCGAGGTCGACGATGCCCATCTTCGCGGCGCGCGCGGCCTCGGCCTCGTTGCGTGGCTGCAGCACACCTTGCATGTCGCCGTCCACGCAGCGCAGGGCGGCGGCCGCGAGCACGCCCTCGGGCGCGCCGCCCGTGCCGAGGAGGACGTCGATGCCCGACCCGGGATCGGCCGTCGCGATGGCGCCGCCAACGTCGCCGTCGGAGATGAGGCGGATGCGCGCGCCCGCGGCGCGCACCTCGGCGATGAGCGCCTCGTGGCGCGGGCGATCGAGGATGACCGCCGTCAGATCCTTCACGCCCACGCCCTTCGCGCGCGCGATCACGCGCAGGTTCACCGTCGCCGAGCTGCGCACGTCGACGACGCCGCGGCCGATCTCGGGACCGACGGCGATCTTCCTCATGTACGTGTCGGGCGCGTTCAGGAACCGGCCGTGCTCGGCCATGGCGACGACGGCGAGCGCGCCCCCCACGCCATCGGCGACGAGGTTCGTGCCCTCGAGCGGATCGACGGCGATGTCGAGAGGCGGCGCCTCGGACGCGTCGTCGCCGACCTTCTCGCCGATGTAGAGCATGGGCGCTTCGTCGCGCTCGCCCTCTCCGATGACGACGGTGCCGCGGATGTGCAGCGAGCTGAACGTGCCGCGCATCGCCTCGACGGCCGCTTGATCGGCGCCGTCGCGATCGCCGAGCCCCACGAAGCGCGCCGAGGCGAGCGCCGCCGCCTCGGTGACACGCACGACCTCGAGCGCAAGGTTCCTGTCCATGGTCACGATTCTATCGCGGGACTCAGCCGCTGTTGCGCAGCCCCGCGGCGACGCCGTTGATCGTGAGGTGGACGGCGCGGCGAATCTCGTCGGCGTCGCCGCGGCCCGCGCGCAGGCGCCGCAGCAGCTCGACCTGCAGGTGGTTGAGCGGATCGATGTACGGCGTGCGGTTTCGCAGGCTGCGCGCGAGCGACGGATTGCCCTGCAGCAGCGCCTTCGTGCCCGTGATGGCGAACACCGCGGCGCGCGTGTCGTCGTGCTCGCGCTCGATGCGCCCGAAGATCGCGTCGCGCAGCCGCGCGTCGCGCACGAGGCCCGCGTAGCGCGCCGCGATGCCCATGTCCGTCTTCGCGAGCACCATCTCGAGCTTGTCGACGATCGTGCCGAAGAACGGCCAGC
>DATAZS010000498.1:0-5315 GCA_036271915.1 Polyangia bacterium | reverse complement strand
GGAAGGATCTGCTCGCGCTCATCAACCAGGTCCTCGACCTCGCGAAGGTCGAGTCGGGGCGCCAGGAGATCGTCGTCGAGCCCGCGCCCCTCGCCGAGATCGTCGCGCGCGCCGAGCGCGTGTTCGGACCGCTCGCGCGTGACAAGGGCCTGACGTTCGCGGTGACCGTGGCGCCGGGGTTGCCCGCGGAGATCGAGACCGACCGCCGCCGCCTCGAGCAGATCCTCACCAACCTCCTCGGCAACGCCATCAAGTTCACGAAGCACGGAGAGGTCGCGCTCCGCATCGAGGCGGCCGGCGCGGACGTCGCGCTTCGCCGCCGTGAGGCCGTCCCCGGCGACTTCATCGCGTTCGCCGTCTCGGATACGGGGCTCGGCATCGCCGAGGAAGATCACGAGCGCGTCTTCGCGCCCTTCGAGCAGGTCGACGCCGCGGCGGATCGGCGCTACGGCGGCACGGGCCTCGGGCTCGGCATCGCGCGCGAGCTGGCGACGCTGCTGGGCGGAGAGCTGCAGCTGCGCAGCACGTTCGGCGTGGGCAGCACGTTCGTGTGCTACGTGCCGCGCGTCGCCCCGAGCGCGTCAGGGGTCGCGCGCACGCCGACGGTCGCGCCACCACCGCGCGCGTCGGGCCCAACCGCGGGCGCGCCGTTGCTGCTCATCGAAGATGATCCCGTGTTCGCGAAGACGTTCAGCGAGGTCATCGAAGCGCACGGCCTCGCGTGCCTGCGCGCCGCCACGGGGCAGGCCGGCCTGCGCATCGCGCGCGAGCAGCGGCCGAAGGGCATCATCCTCGATGTTCGGTTGCCCGACATGGACGGCTGGCGCGTCATGGAGAAGCTCCGCGCCGATCCGACGACGGCGGCGATCCCCGTCCACTTCGTCTCGGCGCTCGACGCCTCGGCGCGCGGGCTCGCGATGGGCGCCGTGGGATACCTCACGAAGCCCGTCACGCGCCGCGATCTCATCGGCGTCGTCGAGTCGCTCGTCCCGCCCGCGTCGAAGCAGGCCACGCGCGTGCTCGTCGTCGAGGACGACGCCGTGACGGCGGACTCGGTCGTGCGCATGCTCGAGGCAGAGGGCCTCGAGGCTCGTCGCGTCTCGACCGGCGAAGAGGCGCTCGCGACGCTGGGCCGAGAGCGCTTCGGTTGCATGATCCTCGACCTGTCGCTGCCCGAGATCAACGGCCTCGATCTCCTGCGCACGCTGCGCGACGAGATGGGCGCCGACGCGCCCAAGGTCGTCGTCTACACGGCGCGCGCGCTGAGCCGCGCCGAGACGGTCGCGCTCGAGGCTTACGCCGAGGCCATCGTGCTCAAGGACGGCGCGTCGGTGGAGCGGCTGCTCGACGAGGTGCGGCTGTTCGTCCGCCGCTTCCAGCAGCGCGACGGGGTCGGCCGACCGGTCCTCGCGACCGAGCCGCGTCCGCCCGAGGCGCGGAGCGAGCGCCTCGACGTCCGATTCGCGGGACGCAAGATCCTCGTCGTCGACGACGACATGCGCACGGTCTACGCGCTGTCGGCGACGCTGCGCGCGAAGGGCGTCGATGTCGTCGTCGCCGACACGGGCAAGCAGGCCATCGAGACCCTCGACCTGCGGCCCGACGTCGACGTCGTCCTCATGGACATCATGATGCCGGAGATGGACGGCTACGAGGCCATGCGACGCATCCGGGGGGACGGACGCTTCGGCGCGCTGCCCATCATCGCGCTCACCGCGAAAGCCATGAAGGGCGACGAGGAGAGGTGCGTCGAGGCGGGCGCGAGCCACTATCTGCCGAAGCCCATCGATCCGGAACGACTCCTCGCGCTCATCGCGACCTGCCTCGGGCCCACGGAGGTTCGGGCCCATGCCTGACGTGCAGCCCATCCCGACGGACGACGACGTCGCGGCGCTCGAGGTTCGCCTGTTCCTCGAGGCGATCTACGCGCGTTACGGGTACGACCTGCGTGACTACGCTCTGCCTTCGATGAGCCGTCGAGTGCAGGTGGCGCTGTCGCGCTCGGGCTTGCACGATCTCGGGGCGCTTCAGCACCGCGTGCTCACGGACGCCGACGCCTTCGCGCGCGTCTTGGGCGATCTCACGGTGCAGGTGAGCGCGCTGTTTCGCGACCCAGGCTTTTACCGGACGTTTCGGGAGCGCGTCGTGCCCGTGCTGCGCACGTATCCGCGCCTCGCCGTGTGGCACGCGGGCTGCGCCTCCGGCGAAGAGGCGTACTCGACGGCGATCGTCCTGCGCGAAGAAGGTCTGGCCGAGCGCTGCCAAAGCTACGCGACCGATCTGAGCGCGGCCGCCGTCGAGCGCGCGAAGGAGGGCGTCTACAGCGCCAAGGACCTGGACGCCGTCGTCGACAGCTACATCCGCGCAGGCGGCACCGCGTCGTTCGACCGCTACGCGACCGTGGCCTACAGTCAGATCGCCCTCACAGAGTCGCTGCGCAGCAAGATCCTGTTCTTCCAGCACGACCTCGTGGCTGACTACGTCTTCGCCGAGATGCAGGTCGTGTTCTGCCGCAACGTCTTCATCTATTTCGGCCGCGCGCTGCGCGAGCGCGTCCTCCAGAAGCTCGCGCGCAGCCTGTGCCCGGGCGGATTCCTGTGCCTCGGCTCGAGCGAGCGCCTGCCCACCAACCTGCGCGGTCCGTTCGTCGAGGTCGACGCCGACGCGCGCATCTACCAGCTGCGAGGCGAGCCGTGACGGCGCCCTCGACGCGCCCCGCGATCCTCATCGTCGACGACATCGAGGCGAACCTCGTCGCGCTCGAGGCGCAGCTCGCGAACCTCGACTGCGACATCGTGCGCGCGCGCTCGGGCAACGAGGCCCTGCGGCAGCTCCTGCGCCGTGAGTTCGCCGTCATGTTGCTCGACGTGCAGATGCCCGAGATGGACGGCTACGAGGTGGCGCGCCTCGCGCGTGACAACCGGTCGACGCGCGACATGCCCATCGTGTTCGTGACGGCCGGCCACGAGACAGAGGAGAGCCTCACGCAGGGGTACGGCAGCGGCGCCATCGATTATCTGTTCAAGCCCATCAACGTGCGCGTGCTGCGCAGCAAGGTTCAGGTCTTCCTCGAGCTGCACGTGGGCCGCCAGCGCCTCGTGGGCGAGATCGCGGCGCACGAGCGCACGCTGGCCGAGCTCGAGGCGTTCAACTACTCCGTGTCGCACGATCTCCGCGCGCCGCTGCGGCCGCTCGACGGCTTCTGCGCCGTGCTGCTCGAGGACTACGGCGCCGCGCTCGACGACAAGGGCCGCGAGTACCTGGGCCGCATCCGCGCGGCGGCGCGCCGCATGGGCGATCTCATCGAGGATCTGCTCGAGCTGTCGAAGATCGCGCGCGCCCCCGTGCGCCGCGAGGCCGTCGATCTGATGTCCATCGTGCAGGGCATCGTCCGCGAGCTGCGCGAGAGCGAGCCCGCGCGCGACGTCGAGATCGTGGCGCCCCCCACGTTGGCCGCGCAATGCGACGCGCGCCTGGTTCAGATCGTGCTCGAGAACCTGCTGCGCAACGCCTGGAAGTTCACGCGCCAACGGTCACGCGCGCGCATCGAGGTCGGCGGCGTCGCCGGAGACGAGCTCGTGTACTTCGTGCGCGATGACGGCGTCGGCTTCGATCCGGCCTACGCGGCGCGCATGTTCCAACCGTTTCAGCGCTTCCACACGACGTCGGAGTTCGAGGGGACGGGCATCGGCCTCGCGATCGTCAATCGCATCGTGGGCAGCCACGGCGGCCGCATCTGGGCCGAGGCCTCGGTCGGCGGCGGCGCGCGCTTCGCGTTCACCCTCGCCGCGCCCCGTGTCGCGTCGCCGCGCGGACCCTAGGGCGCGCATCGCCGCGACGTCCGATGCAGCGTTCGGCGTCGCGGGCCCTCTAGGATCGCGGGATGCGCAGACGCGGTCTCGGTCTCGTGTGGCTGTCGTTCGGCATTGTGCTCGTCGCGTGCTCGAGCGGTGGTGCGGGCGGTGGCGCGAGCCTCGGCGGCCACGGCGGCGCTTCGACGGCAGGTCAATCGGGAGGCAGCGGGCAGACCGCGGAGGCTGGCGCGGCATCCGGCGCGGCGGGCTCAGACGCCGGCGTCGCGAGCACGGGCGGCGCTGCGGACCTCGCGGGCACAGCGGGCACCGCGGGTACCGCCGGCGCGTCGTCGACGGGCGGCTCCTCTGTCTCGGGCGCGTCGGGCACCACGCCAGGCCTGACCGATCCCGGCACCGACGGCGACGGCGACTTCACGGTGCCTTCGGGCTTCAAGGCCGACGCCGCCAACAACGCAACAGGCGCGCCCGCGGGGCACATCATCACGTACGTCATGAATTCGGCCGACAGCAAGATCTACCCGGGCCGCAACGGAAAGTTCATGCGCAACGTCTGGGTCTACGTGCCCACGCAGTATGTCCCCGGCACGGCCGCGCCGTTCATCGTCGTGCAGGACGGCGGAGAGCTCGTGTGGCTCGGCACGCAGGCGCCGCACACGCCGAACGCCGGGACGGCGGCGCTGCTACCGGGCACGGCGAACCTGCCGCGCATCCTCGACAACTACATCGCGGCGGGGATGCTGCCCAAGATGATCGCGCTGTTCGTCGACAACGGCGGCGGCGACGCCGAGGGCAGCGAGCGCGGGCTCGAGTACGACTCGACGTCGGGGCTCTTTGCCGAGTTCGTCGACCAAGAGGTCCTCCCGCGCGCCGTCACCGAGGTGAAGACGCAGCTGTCGATTGATCTCGCATTCACGAAGGATCCGCAGGGGCGCGCGACGTTGGGCGGCAGCTCGGGCGGCGCGGCGTCGTTCTCGATGGCGTGGTTTCACCCGGATCTCTTCGGGCGGGTCATCACCTACTCGGGCACGTTCGTGCGTCAGGCCTCACCCGAGGATCCGATGTACCCGCACGGCTGCTGGGCGTACCACGACTTCGATCCGTACGACATGACGGCGCCGAGCGGCGCGATCGTCAAAGAGCCGACGACGAAGCCCATCCGCGTGTGGCACGAGACCGGCCAAAATGACCTGGGCGCGGGCAGCGGCCCCACGTCGTACCGCGACTTCCGGCTCGCGAACCAGCGCATGGCGGCCAGCTTCGCGATGAAGGGCTACCACTACCACTTCGACTACGTCATGGGCGCGGGCCACGTCGACGGCGGGGCCGTCGCGCAAACGCTGCCGGGCGCGCTGCTCTGGGTCTGGCGCGGTTATCCCGTGAACTAGATCAGGGGTGGGAAGGGGCTTGCCGCCGGAGGCGTTCACGGCTATCTTGAACGCCGATAGTGAGAATCAATATCAACATCACTTCGAAGGCCACGACGCGCTGCCTCGGCTTTGC
>DATAZS010000497.1:0-9146 GCA_036271915.1 Polyangia bacterium | reverse complement strand
TCGGACGTCACGACCACGGCGGCGTCCCCCGCGGGCGACGCGTAGAAATAGAACGAGCGCCCTCCCGCGAGCGTGATGGGTCCGGCGCGGACCGCCCTGGCTTCGCGCGTGGCCTCGTCCGCGAGCCGCGCGCTCGCGGCGACGAGCGCGGGGGCGACCTGACTTCGATCCTCCGTGGGATCGACGGCGACGAGGGGAGCGCGCCGCGGATGAAAGAGCCCGATGGTCCGGTAATGGGGCACGACCGTCGCGAGGGCCTGGAACGCGTCGAGGATGGCGGCGTCCTGCGTGACGGAGTCGGTCGACAGCCTGCGCGTACTGGTCGCGAGGGTGGCGAGAAGGCGCGTGTCGCGATCGAGCGACGTCAGATAACCATCGAGGGAGGTCGCCGTGTCTTGAGCGAGGCGCGCTTGCGCGGCGCGAAGCGCTCGCAACCCGCTGCGATCCGCACGTCGCATGGTCCAAAGGGACACCGCCAACACCGCAGCGACGAGCGCGACCATGATCCCGACCAAGGGAGCCCGGTGCACGCGGTCAGTCTACCTCGCCGCCGTAGCCCGGGACCCCGGCGAATTTCTTGGATCTCACCGAGTTACGCCGTCTTATCGAGCTAGAAACCTGTCGTTCACATTCGCCTCGTATTCTGCAAAGCGAGATGCACGATGGTCCCGTCGCGCCCTACCCTCGAAGGGTCGTCGTCCCGGCGATCCTGAGCCAGGTCGGGTGTCCTGTCACCGTGGCAGACGACGGCGCGGCCGCCCGCGGCGCGGCGGCCGCCGCGACAGTGGACTGGGTTCGCGCCGCCATGGGTCGACTGCCCGAGCCGCTGCTCGATCTCACGCTGCCCGATCCGAGGAGCATGTTCCGGTCGTGGTCGCTCGGAGCGCGCACGCGCGGGGCCGTCGCGCAACTCGGCGGAGCCGCTCCTGTGCGCGTACGCGAAATTCTCGGAGCCGCGCGCCTCGGTCCGGCCGCGCTGGTGGATCTGCTGGCCGCGCGAGAGGAGAACCAGGCCGACGACAACGACGGCGTCGCGTTCCCGCACCTTCTGACGGAGCTGGCTGCGCTCATCGCCGACCGTCTTCCGCTTCGTCCCGAACAGCTCAGCGAGCTCGCCGCGCTCCCCGAGGACGCGCGCGAGGCATCCGCCGTCGTTCGACTCTTTCAGAGCTGGAACGCGCCCGTGCCGTTCCGGCACGTGCGGCGCGGCGGCGCTGACATCCTCGTCGCGCCGACGAGCTTCGCGTCGGCCGACGCGCTCGTCTCGGCGGCGCTGCAGACGATCCAGCGCGCGGGCCTCTGCCGCGTGAGCGCCGTCGTCGAACGCGTCCGCTCCTTCGCGGCCACCGAGCTTGACGCGCGCGCGGCCGCGCGTGTACTCGCGACGCTGCCGTGCTTCCGGTGGCTCGACGAGCCAACCGGTTGGTTCTCGTTGGTCGGCACGACCAGCCTCGTCGCGTCGGCGATCGGAAAGATGCTCTTCGTGGCCGACGCGGTGTCACTCGGCGACCTCAGCCGAGGGCTCGCCAAGTTCGGCAAAGGCCTCGTGCCCCCACTCCCGATCCTCAAGCGATATCTCGGCGACGTTTTGGGCTGCGACGTCGAGGACGGTTGCGTGCGGCGCGGGCCGTCGTTCGAGCCGACACCGCTCGGGAGCACCGAGCGGATCATCGTCGAGTCGTTGCGGCAAAACGGAGGCGCGCGCGCACGTCTCGAGCTGCGCCGTCAGCTCTTCGCCGAGGGCGTCGCGCCAACGACGCTGCGAGAGCTGCTGCGGACCTCGCCGCTTTTCCTAGCCACGAAGCGGGATGTTCGCCTCGTGGGTCGGTCGTCCGTGGAAGCGGCGCGCCTGGCTGCCTGATCGCACGCTCAGAAGCGCGCGCCGTAGCTGAGCGCGACCGGTCGCGACGGCAGGTCGCCGCGCTCGTAGCGGGCGGCGTCGTCGATCGTGCTCGTCGGCTGCGTGAAGATGATCGCCTCGCCCACGACGGCGCCCGACGCGCCGTTGATGATGCCCGACGACCAGTGGTGATAGCCGAGGCCGAGGAACAGCAGCACGCCCGTGTTGAAGGCCACGTTGCCCGCGTGGATCCACCAGCCGCGCTGCCACTTCTCGTCGGCGGCGTCGGCCGCCAGCGCGTGCTCGGCGTCGACGAGGGCCGCGCACACGCGCGCGTCGTCGTCGGGCGGCAGCGCCGCGATCGCGGCGTGCAGCTTGGGCGCGTCGCGCGTCACCTTCAACGGCGACACGACGAACGGGATCACGCCGAACGCTGCTGTCGCCGCGCTCGTATACCAGTCGACGCGATCACTCGCGCGCACGAACGGCACGGGCGCGAGGCTGCCGAGACCCGCCGCGCCGATGCCGATCCCCCACGCGTACGCCCAGAGGCGTCCCTTCGCAGCATCGCGCTCGAGGCCCTCGTCGATCCAGCGCAGGCGCTCGCGGCCGTCGACGTCGACGAGGCTCGCCGCGGCTCCTCGTGGCGCCGGACACGTCGCCGCGCGCGCGGGCACGGCGCACGCGACCGCCAGACAAACGGCGATCCAGGCGCGCACTACGCGCCGGCTTTGCTCTTGAGCGCGTGCCCGGCCAGCGTCGTCGCCAGATCCCACACGGCGCCCGGGACCTTGTGACAGTCGGCGATGACGTCGTCGAGCGCCGCGACGATCCAGTCCTCGTCCTCCTGCGAGATGCAGAGGGGCGGCAGCAGCTTGATGACGTACATCTCGTGCCCCGCGACCTGCGACAAGATGTGGTGCCGCGTGAACAGCGGGATGATCACCATCTGGCAGAACAGGCCCTTCGTGGCCTTCTCGAGCAGCGTCCACGCCGCGCGCAGCGCGAGCGACTTCGGCGCGCCGAACTCGAGCGCGATCATGAGGCCGCGCCCGCGCACCTCTTTCAGCAGCTCGTACTTGCCGACGAGCGCGCCCAGCCGCCGCTGCAGGTTCGCGCCGCGCACGGCGGCGTTCGCGATGAGTGCCTCGTCGTCGATCACGGCGAGCGTCGCGAGCCCGGCCGCCATCGCGAGGTTGTTCTTGCCGAAGGTCGAGCCGTGCACGACGGCGCGATCCATGCGGTTGAACGTGCGCTCGAAGACCCACTTCTTCCCGACGACGGCGCCCACGGGCACGAAGCCCCCCGACAGCGCCTTCGCGAGCAGCACGAGATCGGGATCGACGCCGTCGTGCTCGAGCGAGAGGAACTTGCCCGTGCGGCCAAGCCCCGTCTGCACCTCGTCGGCGACGAACAGCGCGCCGTGCTCTTTGCAGAGCCGCGCCGCCTCGCGCAGGTAGTCGGGTCCCGGCAGGTTGACGCCCTTGCCCTGTATTGGCTCGACGAAGAAGCCCGCGACGTCGTCGCCCGCGAGCGCCGCCTCGAGCGCCGCGAGATCGTTCCACGGCACGCGCACGGCGTCGGCCAGCAACGGGCCGAACCCGTTTCGAAACGACGCGTCGCCGTTCAACGTGAGCGCGCCCATCGTCAGGCCGTGGAACGCGTGGTCGCAGAAGATCAGCTTCGAGCGGCCGGTCGCGGCGCGCGCCAGCTTGATGGCGGCCTCGACCGCCTCCGCGCCCGAGTTGCAGAAGAACACGCGATCTTGCCCGGGGATGTGCGACAGCAGCCGCTCGGCGAGCAGGCCCGACAGGAGCGACGCGTCCATCTGCACGAGGTTGGGCAGGTCGGCGCCCAGCACGTCGACGATCGCCTTCTTCACCGTCGGATGATTGCGGCCCACGGCGAAGACGCCGAACCCCGCGAGCAGATCGAGGTAGCGCGTCCCCGCGCCGTCGAACAGGTACTGGCCCTCCGCGCGCGTGTAGTGGCGATCGAAGCCGATCGTCTTCAGCACGCGCACCATCTGCGGGTTCAGATATTTGTCGTGCAGCGAGAAGCTCTCGCCCGCGCGCTCGGTCAGCTCCGTGAGGAGGTCGAACGCCATCAAGCCATCTCCGGGAAAAGCACGCCGCCCGTCTCGACGGCATGCATGACCTGGGCGGCGATCCCCGTGACCTGCAGCCGCGTCAGCTTGGCGCCCGGGCCCTGGTCGCGCAGCAGGCGCAGCGTCGCGATCGCGAGGCGCGTGTTGAGCGCGTTGAACGCGACCGTGCCCTTGGCGGCGCCGGACTTCTGCAGCAGATCGATGTATTCGGTGGCCCGGCGCAGATCGGCGCGCGCGAGCTGGAACACCTCGGGCAGGGAGGCGTCGCGCGGCAGGTAGACGCGCCCCTCGTCCGCGTCGGGGCGGGCGTCCTTGAGGATGTTCACGAGCTGCAGCGCCTCGCCGAACTCGACGGCGCGCGCGCGCAGCTCGCCGCTCACGAGCTTGAGCGGGGGGCTCTGCAGGATGAATAGCTCCGTGAGCATCTCGCCCACGATGCCCGCGACGATGAAGCAGTAGTCGCGCAGATCTTGGAGGGTCTGCATCTGCAGCACGCCGCTCGCGTCGGTGCGCTCGACGATCGAGATCATGCCGCGCGCGCTGCGAATGAGGTGCTTGCGCACGAGCTCGCTCGCCGCGGGGCGCAGGCCGCGGTGCCACGCGATGACCCGCGGCGTCGCCGCGAGCAGCTCGAGGTAGCCGGCGTGATCGAGCGGCGGCGACACGAGCCACTTCGCGACGCTGCCGTCGACGTCGCGCGCCTCACCTTCCATGAGCGCGATGAACAGCGACAGCGCCTCGGTCCGGCGCGTGGCCTCCCAGCGCGCCGCGTCCTCGAAGGTGTCGATGATGCGAAAGAGCAGGTACGCCGTCGCGACCTCGGTCTGCAGCGGCTCGGGCAGGAGCGGGATCGTGAGCGCGAACGTGCGGCTCGTCTTCTGCAGCAGCGCCTGAAGCTCGGGAGAGCGCGCGCGGTTGTCGTCTGCGAACGACCTGCCTGGGGATTCCATTCACACCTCCTTGGGTGTTACCGAGGTCCGAAGCTGCCCGACGGCGACAGGGGACGCGAGCTCGTCGGTGCGCAGCGCCTCGAGCACGAGCTCGACGACGCGCGCGAGTCCTTCGGCGCACGCGCGCACGCGTCCGCGCAGCGCGAGCAGCGGCATGAGCGCGCGTGGGTTCGTGAGCAGGCCGCGCGCCACGCGATCGCGGCGGACGGCGCCGCCCGCGTCGCGGCTTCGGTTCAGCAACGCGGGCACCGACTCCGCGGCCGTGTCGCTCACGGCGCGGAGCACGACCCACGGAACGCCCGCGTCGCTCGCGAGCGACGCGAACACGGCCGACTCGAGATCGACGACGGCGGCGCGCTCGGTCAGATCACCCTTCGAAGGACCGCCCTCCGCGGGGACCCGCGCCGTCGCGAGCGCGAAGAGCCGGCGCTTCTCGTCGGCGCTGTCGGCGATGCGCGACGCCGTCACGGCGACGCCGCGGCGCGCGCGTCCCACCGACGCGGCCAGCTCGACGAGCGCGCCGTGCCCCGCGTGGACGCGTCCGTCCGTCTCGTCGACGACGTGCGCGCCGACGACGATCGCGCCCGCGCCGAGGCTGGTCGCCAATCCGCCCGCGACGCCGAGCACGATGATCCGCTGCGGCGACATCGCGGCCAGGAACGCCGTGAGCCCCCGACGCGCGTTGCCCGCGCCGTCGCCCGTGACGACGAGCGCGACGCGCGTCCCGCCGATGGATCCAACGTCGATCTGCACCGCTCCGGCCACGGCGACGCGCCGCCCGCCGACGAGCCGGGCCCGCAGCGGCGCGAGCTCCTCCTCCATCGCCGCGACGACGCCCGTCAGCGCCCCACCGGCGCGCGCCATCCCCACCGTCTTCATGGGGCCAGGTCTATCCCAAGAAGTTCCAAGCGGCCATGCGCACCATGTCGCGGGGGCTCTTCGAGAGTTGACGCACGGCGGAAGCCTCGAAGCCCGAGTGCATGGCGCAATTCTGACAACGATCGTCCTTACGAGACTCCCAGTAGGACCAGTTGGTCTTCGTCCAGAACTCGTTCCAGTCGGCAGTGTAGGTCTCGCCGATCAGATAACAAGGCCCCTTCCACCCGCGCGGCGTGAACGTGACCGTGCTCCACGGCGAGCAGTCATAGTCGCGCTTGCCCGCGGCGAACTCGAGGTACATGGGCGTCGAGTTCACGGGGTACGTCTTCGACAGCTCGAGCACGCGCTGGAACTTCTTGTGGATCTCCTGGCGCGTCAGGAAGATGTCTTCCTTCACCGTCTCGTAGTGGTAGCCGGGCGACAGCAGCAGGCCGTCGACGCCCAGCCCGGACGTGAACTTCACGAGCTCCTCGAGCTCGTCGATCGAGGTGTTCTTGAACACCGTCGTGTTGGTCATCACGTGATAGCCGAGGCGCTTGGCCTCGCGGATCATCTCGATGGCCTTGTCGAACACGCCGTCGCGCGCGCAGACCTCGTCGTGCGTCGCGCGCATGCCGTCGAGATGGACGTTGATCGTGAGCCGTTTGTGCGGCGGGATCTTGCCGAAGACCTTCGTGTCGAGCACGAGGGCGTTCGTGCACAGATAGATGTGGCGCTTGCGGGCGATGATGCCGTCGACGAGCTCCTTGAGCTCGGGGTACAGCGTGGGCTCGCCGCCGCAGATCGACACAGACGGCGCGCCGCTGTCCTCGACGGCCTTGAGGCACGTCTCGACGGGCAGGCGATCGGCCAGCTTGCCCGTGTGGCGCTCGGTCGAGCACCCGATGCACGCGAGGTTGCACGTGTACAGCGGCTCGAGCATGAGCACGAACGGGTAGCGCGTGTTGCCCTTCATCGATTGTCGCAGCTGGTGTGCGACCATGTCCGTCGTAATATGCAGGGGGAATCGCATGGTGACCTCGCTTGAAGGCAGTGTTGTACCAGGAAATCGTCGACGCGGATCGTCCGTCGAATGACGACCTCGGGTGACGACGTCCGTCCGTCCGCGAGCGAGCCTCGGCTCGTCGGCCTCGCGCTGCCGTCGCCGAACGCGGGCGCCGTCGCGCGCGCCGCCGCGCGCGCGCGCGATTGGCTGCTCGCGCGCCAAGACGCCGCGGGCTTCTGGTGCGGCGAGCTCGAGGGCGACACGACGCTCGAGAGCTACATCATCCTCTTGGAGGCCTTCTTCGGTCGGCGCGGCAGCGCGCGCTCGACGGCGCTCGCGCGCGTCATCCGCGACGAGGCGCTCGCGACGGGGGGCTGGGCGCAGTATCCGGGCGGTCCCGCCGAGATCTCGGTCTCGGTCCTCAGCTACTTCGCGCTCAAGCTCGCGGGCGTCTCGGCGGACGAGCCCGAGATGGCGCGCGCGCGGGACGCGATCCTCGCGCTGGGCGGCGTCGCGCACGCCAACACGTACACGAAGTACCACCTGGCGTTCTTCGGCCAGTTTCCGTGGAGCGACGTGCCCGCGATCCCGCCGGAGATGGTGTTCCTGCCGGGCGGCGGCCCGTTCACCGTCTACGACATGTCGAGCTGGTCACGAACGATCTTCGTGCCGCTCGCGATCCTATACGCGACGAAGCTCACGACGCCGCTGCCGGCAGAGTGTGGCGTCCGCGAGCTGTTCGCGAGCGCCGAGCCGGCGCGCGCCGAGAGAGGCACGCTCAAGAAGATCTTCTTCGGTGTCGATCGCCTGCTCAAGACCTACGAGCGCCTGCCCGGCGCGTCCGCGCTGCGCCAGCTCGCCGTCAAGCGCGCGGGCGCGTGGATGGTCGAGCGGTTCGAGGACTCCGACGGCCTGTCGGCGATCTTGCCCGCCATGGCGAACTCCGTGATGGCGCTCAAGGCGCTCGGCTACGCCGACGACCATCCGCTGCAGCTCGAGCAGCGCGCGCACCTCGACGGTCTGCTCGTGCCTGAGGGCGAGACGATCCGCGTGCAGCCGTGCCTGTCGCCCGTGTGGGACACGGTGCTCGCGGGCCACGCGCTCATTCAGGCGGGCCAGGGTGAGCACCCCGCCCTGCGCCGCGCCGCCTCGTGGCTGCTGCGCAAGCAGACGCGCCGCGCGGGCGACTGGTCGCAGCGCAACCCCGTGCCGCCCGGCGGCTGGTACTTCGAGCACCGCAACGAGTTCTATCCCGACGTCGACGACACCTGCATGGCGCTCATGGTGCTCAAGCACGCGCGCGCCGACGACGTCTCGGAGGCGACGCAAGACGCGGCGATCCGGCGCGGTCTCACCTGGATGCTCGGCATGCAGAACGACGACGGCGGCTGGGCCAGCTTCGATCGCGGCAACGACAAGCGCTGGCTCACCGAGGTGCCCTTCGCCGACCACAACGCCATGATCGACCCCAGCACGGCCGACATCACGGGGCGCGTGCTCGAGTCGCTGAGCCACTTCGAGGAGTTCTCGGCCGCGCACCCGATCGTGCGCCGCGCGCTGGACTTCCTGCGCCGCGATCAAGCGTCCGACGGCGCGTGGTACGGCCGCTGGGGCGTGAACTACATCTACGGCACGTGGCAGGTGCTGCGCGGCGTGGCGAGCATCGGCGAGGATCTCGAGGCGCCTTACGTGCGGCGCGGCGTCGGCTGGCTGCTCGCGCACCAGAACGCCGACGGCGGCTGGGGCGAGAGCATCGCGAGCTACGACGATCCGTCGCAGCGCGGAGTGGGCGCGTCGACGCCCAGCCAGACGGCGTGGGCGCTCATGGGCCTGTTCGCGGGCGGCGACGCCGACGGGCCAGCCGTGCGCCGCGGCGTGCGTCGGCTCCTGGAAACTCAAAGCCCCGACGGCACGTGGGCCCAAGATCCGTGGACGGGCACCGGCTTCCCGAAGGTGTTCTATTTGAACTACCCCTACTACCGGCACTACTTCCCGCTCATGGCGCTCGCGCAGTACGCGAAGGCGCGCGCGATCGAGATCTAACGCAGCGTCTTCGCCAGCGCGGCCGCTTCCTTCTTCACGCGGCGCTCCTCGGGCGCGTCGTAGGCGCCCACGGGCGCCGCCGCGATCGCCGCGAGCAACGCGCGCGCGTCGGCGGAGTGATCCTCGTCGATCGCGAGGCGCGCTTGATAGAAGCGCGCGCGGAGGTTCGCCGGGTTGATGGCGAGCGCGCGCCGCAGCTCCTCGGCGGCCTTGGCGCGATCGCGCTTCGGCCAAGGCAACTCGAGATAGTACGCGGCCCAGATCACGGGAATGCTGCCGTGGTCATAGCGCTCGTCGAGGGCCGTCGCGCGCTCGAGCGGTCGCTTGAACTTGCCTTCGATC
>DATAZS010000496.1:0-4174 GCA_036271915.1 Polyangia bacterium | reverse complement strand
CAAGAGGCCGGCCGCCTTCGCGCGCGCGAACAGCACGTCGACGGCCCGCCGCGCGTCGTCAGCGATCGCGGCCGTGTCGTGGTTCGCGTAAAGGTTGAGGTAGTGGTCGATGAGCGCCGGTTTCGACAGCGATTTCTCGCCGCGATCTTCCTTGGCCAACGTCGCGATGATCTCCTCGCGATGGGCGAGCGCCCACGCGATGCTCGCGCGCAGCACGCGTGACACGCGCGTGACCGTCGGCGCGCCCAGCGCGCGACGAATCACGTTCACGCCGAGCGGCAACGGCAGCCCCGCCTCGGCCTGCCACCACTCGCCGAGGTCGACGACCTTGTGCAGCCCGCGCTCGGGATAGATGAGGCGCCCCTCGTGGATGAGGAGCGCGACGTCGACCTCGCCCGCGTCGAGCGCCTCGAAGATGCGCGCGAACGGGAAGATGGGGATCTCGATCCCGTTCGCCGCTGGTTGAATGAGGCGCAGCACGAGCCACGCCGTCGTCGACCGCCCCGGGATGCCGACGCGCGCGCCCGCGAGCTCGGCGGTCGTCATGGGCCGGCGCGCGACGACGACGGGACCGAACCCGCGCCCCACGGACGCGCCGTGCGGCAGCAGCTGGTACGCGCCGCTCATCGCGGGGTACGCGCCCAGCGACACGGCGACGACGTCGGCGCCGCCCTCGGCCGCGAGCTGGTTGAGCGCCGCCGTGTGGTCGCGCCGGTGCGTGAACGTGAGCCCCTCCGTGTCGATGCGCCCGTGGCGAAGCGCATGGAACATGAACGCGTCGTCGGCGTCGACGGAGTACGCGAGGGAGATGGGCTGATTAAAAGGAGCGGTGTTCGAGAACGACATGTCGGATTTGAACCGCGAGGATACATCAACACCCCATTGACCCGGGCCCGTCCGAAAGGCGATCCTCGCTCGTCCGTGCGTGCGCCCCTCCCTCGGCTGCTGCTCTTCGCGCTGATCGTCGCCGGACCGGTCGCGGCCGTCGCGCGCCCCGCGCGCGCCGCGGCCCGCATCGAGGACGTCGAGGACGCGCTCGCCCACGATCGCTCCTATAAGGTGCGCGTCGACGCCGCGCTCGTGCTGGGGCGGCTGCACCAGTCGCGCTCGATCCCCGCGCTCATCGGCGCGCTGCGCGACCCGAACCCCGCCGTGCGCGCGAGCGCCTGTCAGTCGCTCGGCCGCATCGGCTCGCCCATCGCCAAGGACGCCGTCGCCAAGGCGCTCGTCGATCCAACGCCGCTCGTGCGCCACATGGCGAAGGAGGCCATGAAGCAGCTGGGCGGCGCCGACACCGAGACGCCGCCACCGCCCGCGCCGGGCGCGCCCGCGATCCGCGCGCGCGCCGGCAAGAAGCTGTCGTTCGAGGTCAAGCCCATGGCGGACAAGAGCAACCGCGCCGGGAACGCCCTGCGCAGCCACATGCGCGACTTCATGCTCGAGCGACTGCGGCCGTTCGGCGACGTCGAGCCGGCCGAGCACCAGGGCATGTACGCCGTCGACGGCGTCATCAAGGATCTGTCGACGAGCACGCGCGGCGGCGACGTCGAGGTGAGCTGCGCCGTGCAGCTCGTGCTCTCGCGGCAGCCGGGCGGCGGCGTGTTTCTGTTGACGTCTGGCGAGGCGACCGTGCAGCGTCCCAAGCGGCAATGGCGACCTCAGCAAAAGCCGGGCATGGAGCTCGAGGCGCTGGAGAGCGCCGTGCGCAGCGCGAGCGAAGACCTGATCAATCAGATCTCGCGGCAATGACGGACGCGCCTCCCTCCCCCGCCAAAGCCGGACGCCTCGACGCCATCGACTGGCTGCGCGGGTTCGCCGTCCTGCTCATGATCCAGACCCACCTCTACGATTCGTGGGTCAGCCCGGCCGGCAAGCTCGCGCCCGCGTACTGGTGGACGCGCTACCTGGGCGGCGTGCCGTCGCGGCTGTTCCTGCTGCTCGTGGGCGTGTCGATGGCGATCGGGTTCGAGCGGCAGATCGAGCGCGGCGTCGCGCGCGCCGTCATCGTTCGCGGCAGCGCGCGGCGGGGCGTCGAGATCCTCGCGCTCGCATACCTCTTTCGTTTCCAGGAGTACGCGCTGTCGGGGTTCTGGGGGCCCATCGGCGATCTGTTCCGCATCGACATCCTCAACTGCATTGGCGCGTCGCTGATCCTCGTCGCGTTCGTCGCGGCGCCGCGCGCGGGGCGGCCGCAGTACGCCGTCGCGCTCGCGGCCGCGGCCGTGTTCGTCGGCCTCGGTCCCCTGATCGGGCCCGCGCACTTCCCGACATTCTTGCCGACGCCGATCACGGCGTACGTGGGCGGGCAGCGGCCCATGTCGTGGTTCGGCCTGTTCCCGTGGGCGGCGTGGGCGTTCGTCGGGCTCGCCGTCGGGCACGTGTGGGTGCGCGCGAGCCGCGACCGCCGCCGCGAGATGTGGACGTACCTGCTCACGGGCGTCGTCGGGCTCGCGCTCATGAGCGGCGTCCTCCTCGTGCGCAAGTGGAACCCGTACGTCATCCACTACCCCAACGACGTCGTGCAACAGATGGGGCCCGGCACCTTCTTTTACCGGCTGGGGCTCAACCTGCTGTTCGCGTTCGTGGGCTACGCCGTGACGCGCCTCCTCGCGGGGCGCTTCTCGCCGATGCGGCAGTTCGGGCGCACGTCGCTGTTCGTGTACTGGATCCACGTCGACCTGTGCTACGGCGTGGTCTCGCGGCGCCTGCACCACACCCTCGACATGTGGCAGGCGACGCTGGGCTTCGTGCTCATGACGGCGGCGATGCTGCTGGTGTCGCTCGGCAAGACGAAGTATTGGGATCCGTGGTGGCGCAAGCACCGCCCACGGCGCGCGGCACCCGGCCTGCCCGCGACGCCGAAATTGGTTTGAAACGGGGACACGGGGAAACGAAAGGACGCCTTTGACCGAGCTCGACGCCCGCAAGCTCTGCACCGAGATCTTCCACGAGGTCGCCGCCCACGTCGACGGCGCGGCCCTCGTGCGCGGCGCCGCCAAGAGCGAGGCCGTCGCGGCGGCGACGCACGTGCTCGCCGTGGGCAAGGTCGCGTTCCCCATGCTCAAGGGCGTGAGCGTCGCCGCGGACAGCGCGCCGCGCCCCACGCTCGCGATCGCGCCCGGCGCGCGCGTGCCCGCGTCGATCCCGATCGGCGTGCGCGTGAGCCCCGGCGATCACCCGACGCCCACGGCGCGCAGCGTGGCCGCGGGCGAGGCCGCGCTCGCGTTCGTGCGCGCGCTCGCGCCCACGGACCGGCTGCTCGTGTTGTTGTCGGGCGGCGCGTCCTCGCTCATGTGCGCGCCCGCGCCCGGCCTCACGCTCGACGACAAGCGGGCCACGACGGGCGCCGTCATGCGCGGCGGCGCGTCGATCGGGATGCTCAACGCCGTCCGCAAGCACCTGTCGGCCATCAAGGGCGGACGCCTCGCGCTCGAGTCGCGCGCGCCCGTCACGGTGCTCGCGATCTCCGACGTCATCGGCGGCGAGCCGGCCACGATCGGCTCGGGGCCCTTCTCGCCCGACCCGACGACGTTCGCCGACGCGCTGGCCTCCGTCGCGCAGACGGGCGCGTTCATCCCCGACGTCGCGCGCACGCACCTCGAGCGCGGCGCGCGCGGCGAGCTGCCCGAGACGCCCAAGCCCGGTGACCCGCGCCTGGCGCACGTCACGTGGACGGCCGTCGCGGGGCCCGAGCGCGTGCCGGCCGAGGCGCGGCGCGCGGCCGAGGCGCGCGGCCTGCGCGCGGGCGTGCTGTCGCACGACGCCGAGGACGACGTCGACACGCTCGCGGCGGCCTACCTCGATCGCGCGCACCACGAGGTGGGCGCGGGCGGCGCGGCGCGCGTCCTGTACGGCAACGGCGAGCCCACGATCAAGGTCGGCGACGGCGCGGGCAAGGGCGGGCGCTCGACGCACCTCGCGCTCGCCGTCGCGCGCGGCCTCGCGACGTTGCCGGCGGCGCTGCAGCGACGCGTGGCTTTTTTGGCGGCGGGCACGGACGATCGCGACGGCGACACGCCCGTCTCGGGCGGGCTCGTCGACGGCACGACGTGGGCGCGCCTGCGCGCGGCGGGCGTCGACCCGCAGCGCGCGCTCGACCGCTGGGACAGCTTCACGGCGCTCTCGGCCGTGGGCGACACCGTCACGGGTCCGGGCACCTCGAACGTGCTCGACC
>DATAZS010000495.1:0-14912 GCA_036271915.1 Polyangia bacterium | reverse complement strand
CGCGCAGGATCTTGCAGCGCTTCGCGTAGATCGCGTGGCGGCCCGGCACGCCGCCGATCTCCTCGAGGAAATCGAGCGCCGCGCCGACCTGGCTCAGGCTCATCATGTCGATCGTGTAGGGGTGCGACGCGTTCGTCTGCGTCTTCCAGATCTTGTAGAGCTCGAGGCTCGGCGCGCGCTGCGGGAACTGCGCCATCTCGGCGAGCAGGTCCTCGCGCACGAGCGCGAACGTCATGTTCGGGTGCGCGTGCAGGCCCTTGTTGCAAGAGCCCATGAGCGCGGCCACGTTCCACGCGTCGAGCTCGATCGGGTCGACGAAGACGGAGCTCACGCCGTCCATCAGGAACTTCTTGCCGTACTTGCGCGTGAGCGCGCCGAGCTCGGCGACGGGGTTCAGCGTGCAGCTCGACGTCGCGCCGTGGACCATCGTCACGGCGTCGACCGAGTTGGCCGCGAACAGCGCCTCGATCTTCGCGAGGTCGGGCTTCTCGCCGTACGGCAGCTGCATGTCGACGATGGGCTGGCGCATCGCCGACGCGAACTCGAAGAGGCGGTCGCCGTACGCGCCGTTGCGGATGACGAGCAGGCGCTCGTCGGGCGAGAGGCACGACCCGAGCACCGCGGCCATCGCCGTCGAGCCGGAGCCGGTCAACATCACCGCCTCGTAGTTCGGGGCGTGGAGCGCCGTCTTGATGCCGCTGCGCACGCGATCGAACAGCGGGCGCGCGCGCGGGCCGCGCGGGACGATGGGGTGGTCGCCATACGTGCGCGACGCCGCGTTCACGGCCTCGGGCAAGTGGAAGACTGCGGGGGTAAGCGAGACGACGCGCGGCATGTCGTACTGTCCTCGCGCGTGGCTCCTCGCGCCACGCGGCAATCGTGCGCGCGTGCGAGCTGCCCAAACGCAGGGCCACCCGCCGCGCCGCCAAAATCGCCGGTCTCTTAGCAGCACGGGCGCGCCGGCGCGCCGTAAAAAACGCTTCTCGCGGCCTGTGAATGCGTTGCCACAGTGGCGTCGCTTCTGCTCGGCCGCGCTGGGGTGTAGCCTCGCGGGATGCGGCTCGGACTCACGCTCGACGGGCAGGACGCGCTCTCGGTACGGCATTTCTCGGTCAGCGAGGCCATGAGCGCGCCGTTTCACGCCTCGGTGGTCGGCACGGCGCCGGGCGACGATCTCGATCTCGAGGGCCTCGTCGGCGCGCCGGCGAGCTTCCAGATCGGGGAGGGCGAGGGCGCGCGCACGTGGACCGGCGTCGCGTCCGACGTCGAGCAGCTCGCGTCGTCGGGCGACGGCGCGTCGACCTACCGCGTGACCGTCAAGCCGACGCTCGCGCTGCTCGCCCACCGCGCGCAGAGCCGCGTCTTCACGAACCTCTCCGTGCCCGAGATCGTCGAGAAGGTCTTCGGCGAGATGGGCGTGCGCGTGCAGCACGAGGTCGATCGCGCCGCGCACCCGAAGCACGAGTACCGCGTGCAGCACGGCGAGAGCGATCTCGACTTCGCTCATCGCCTGCTCGAGGAGGCCGGCATCGCGTACCGGTTCGACGCCGACGAGCACGGCGCCGTCGGCGACGCGGTGACGCTCACCGACCGCGCGCACCGCCGCGAGCCCAAGGCGACGCTCCGCTACGTCGAGCAGCCGGGCGCCTCGGCGACGGGAGCGTACGTCACCCGCGTCGCCGTCTCGCGCGCGATGGGACCCGGCGCCGTGAGCGTGCGCGACCACGACTTCCAGCGACAGAAGGGCGTGAAGCTCCGCGGCGCCGCGGCGGCGACCGGCGCCGAGGCCAAGCTCGCGCACAGCGTCTTCCACGTCGGCGCGATCGTGCGGCACGGGGTCGACAAGGCGGACGACCTCGCCAAGCGCGCGCTCGAGGGCGCACGCGCGCGCCTCAAGACGATCGCGTTCGAGGCGACCACGACCGATCTCGCGCCGGGCACCGTGTTCGCGCTCGCCGATCACCCGCGCGCCGACCTCGCGAGCAGCCAGCACCTGCTCGCGCTCGAGCTCGGCATCGACGGCACGTCGAGCGGTCACCTCGCCGTGCGCGGCGTCGCGGCGCCCGCGTCGGTGCCGCATCGGCCCGAGGCGAAGACCGCGCGTCCGCACGTCGCCGGCCTCGAGAGCGGCACCGTCGTCGGCCCGAAGGGCGAGCCGATTCATACGGACGAGCACGGCCGCGTGAAGGTGCAGCTCGCGTGGGATCAAGACGGCCCCGGCGACGACACGAGCTCGTGCTGGGTGCGCGTGAGCCAGGCTTGGGCAGGCGCCGGCTTCGGCATGGTGAGCGTGCCGCGCGTGGGCCAGGAGGTGCTCGTCGGCTTCCTCGGCGGCGACCCCGATCAGCCGGTCGTCGTCGGCCGCGTCTACAACGCCGAGAACGCGCACCCCTACAAGCTGCCCGAGAACAAGACGAAGACGGGCCTCCGCACCGCGAGCGTGCCCGACGCGGGCGACGGCGCGTTCAACGAGATCGCCTTCGAGGACAAGCAGGGCAGCGAGCTCGTGAGCCTGCACGCCGAGCGCGACCTCGAGATCGTCGTGAAGGGCAGCGAGACCGAGCGCACCGGCGCCGATCGCACGCTCTCGGTCGGCAAGAACCACGCGGTCACCGTCGGCGCCGTCGACTCGACGCTCGTCGGCAAGCGCCACACGGTCGCCGTCTCGGGCGCGAGCGGCGCCGCGACGCGCATCGACATGAGCGACCGCCAGATCGTCTGCACGACGGGCCAGGCGACGGTGACCTTCGACGGCCCCGATCTGACGCTCGAGGCGCAGGGCAACGTGACCATCGTGGCGCACGACGGCGACGTCGTGATCCAGGGCGGCCCCAACGTGAAGATCAACTGCTGATGGCCTCCGCGATCTCGCTCAAGCTCGCCGCGCCCGCGCCGCTCGAGGTGCGAAGCGTCCACGTCCACGAGGCGCTCTCGGCGCCGTTCGAGGTCTCGCTCACGTGCGCCTCGATCGATCCCTCGCTCGACGCCGAGGCGTTCGTCGGCGGCGACGCGCGCGTCGCGATCGACCGCGGCGCGCTCGGCGCCCGCTCGTGGAGCGGCGTCTGCACGGGCTTCCACGCGCTCGCCGGCGGCGATGTTGCGGGTGTCTACATGTACGCGGTCCACGTCGCGCCGCGCGCAGCCCTGCTCGAGCACCGCCGCGATCACCGCGCCTTCACGAACATGACGGCGCCCGACATCGCCAAGGCGATCTTCGCGAGCGTCGGCCAGGAGGTCGAGCTGCGGCTCGGCGCGACGCACGCCGCGCTCCCGCTCCGCGCCCAGCGCGGCGAGACCGACCTCGCGTTCGTCGAGCGCGTCCTCGAGGAGGCGGGCATCACGTACGCGTTCGAGCCGACGACGACGCGCGGCGAGCCCGACACGAAGGTCGCGCTGATCGACGCGCCCGAGCGCGCCGAGGTGGCGACGCGGCTCGCGGTCGTCGGCAGCGCCGACCCCGCGTCGCGCGAGGCGTTCGCGACCGCCGTGCGATCGAAGGTCGCCCTCCGGCCCGGCGCGATCGCGCGCGCCGGTCACGATTTCAAGCGGCCGCGCTTCCACCCGGTGAGCCGCGCCGCGCGCTCGGCCCGAGGTGAGGCGCGCCTCGAGCTCGCGAGCTTCGGCGTCGCGTCGTCGACGTCCGACGGCGCGCGCGACGCGGCCGCCGAGAGCGCGCTCGCCGGCGCGCGGCACGACCGCAGCGTCACGACGTTCACGACCAACGTGTGCTCGCTCGGGCCCGCGTCGGGGGTGACGCTGCGCGGTCACGACGGCGAGCTCGTCGTCCTTCGAACGAAGCTCACGTGGCGCGAGCACGCGCCGCTCGAGGTCGAGATCGCCGCCGCGCCGAACGACGCGCCCATCCGCCCGACCACCAAGGCCGAGCGCCCGCGCGCGCCCGCCGTCGAGAGCGCCTTCGTCGACGGGCCCGACGGCGCGGAGATCCACGCCGACGAGCACGGCCGCGTGCAGCTCCGCTTCCCGTGGGACACGAACGCCGCGCCGGGCACCGGTCCGTGGGCGCGGCTCGACGCGCCGTTCACGGGCGCGGGCTTCGGCGGGTCGATGTTGCCGCGCGTCGGTGATGAGGTGCTCGTCGGCTACCTGCACGGCGATCCCGACGAGCCGATCGTCGTCGGGCGCCTCCACAACGCCGAGAGCGCCGTCACGCACCCGCTGCCGCACGGCGCCGCGAAGACGGGCCTGCTCACGGCGACGACCGGCGACACGTCGGGCGGCGGCCACGAGCTCACCTTCGACGACACGCAGGGCTCCGAGCTCGTGCGCCTGCGCAGCGCCGGCGACCTCGCGTTCGCGACGAACAACGACGAGCGCGCGAGCATCGCGGGGCACGCGAGCGCGATGATCGCGGGCAGCCGCTCGCTCACCGTGGGCGACAGCGAGGCGCTCACCGTCGGTCGCCAGCACGAGGTGCGCATGGCCGAGGTGAAGGATCCGCGGCCCGGCAGCGCAGCGGGTCCGGACCTCGCCGCGCTGCCCACGCGCCGCGAGATCGTCGCCCAGCGCATCACGCTGACGACGGGCGGCGCGACGATCGTGCTCGACGGGCCCGACATCGTCGTGTCGGCCGATCATGGCGTGAACATCCGCGCGGGCGGCGTCGTGTCGATCCAGGGCGAGCCGCACGTGCACCTGAACCCCCCCGTCGCCAACGACAAGGGAGGCGACGACGCGGCCGCGCCCGCTGGCGATCACGTGGTGTGGTTCAAGCTCCACACCGAGGGCGTGCCCGTCGCCGGCGTGCGCGTGCACGTGACGGAAGACGCGCCCGCGCCCGGCGCCGAGACGGTGATGTCGCGCGTCGGCGAGACCGACGGGAGCGGCCAAGTGCGCCTGCCCGTGCCCGCCGCGGGCTCGCACACGGTGACCGTCGCGAAGGGCTCGAGCGCGATCCCCGGCGGCGTCCCCGTGGCGCAGGTGAACGCGCAGCCGGCGCCGAACGCGAGCCCGACCTCGCACGAGCTGCCGGTCACGATCGAGGTCATCTCACCGAAGCACGGCGACCTGCACCACCTCCACACGAAGCCTTCCATGCCGAAGATCCCGATCGAGGCGAAGGTCACGGTCGGCGGACACGTCGTGCACGAGGGCCACGTCGGCTGGACGTTCGGCCTCGAGGGGCACTACCGCGTTCGACAGGGGCTCTCGGGCTACCGCGAGCAGGGCTACGACATGCGCGCCGGCCACGCGATGACCACGCCCGGCGAGAAGAAGGACTTCGAGCTCGCCCCGTCGGAGCTCCTCGGCGGCAACCTGTCGGTCGTCGTGCATTTCGCGGGCGGCGACGCGCTCGGCGGCGTGCACGCGAAGAAGACGGTCGGCGGGATGCGCGTCCTCGGCGCGAACCCCGAGCGCGCCGACGTCGACCATTACATCGCCGAGCACGCGGGCAACCTCGCGTGGGCGCTCATGCGCCTCTTCTGCTTCGAGTCGCTGCACCAGCTCGCGCAGTTCGCGCGCGCGAGCGGCGGCGACAACACGCCTGGCTGGCCGCTCTACGGCCCTCCGTCGGGCGTCGGCATCGTGCAGCGCGACCCGAGCGAGGGCGACTGGCATTTCCCGAAGTCGCGGCGCGCCCACGCGAACAACTTCTTCCCGCGCATCTTCTGGGACTGGCGCAAGAACCTCGACGAGGGCATCACCTCGTTCAAGACCGACTACATCGAGCGAGGCCGCGGCGACCTCGACCTGCTGCGCCGCGAACACCCGGGCTTGCCCATGTACTCGGAGGGCGTGCTCCTCCGCGCCGCGATCCGCCGCTACAACGGCGGCACCGAATACGGCGTGAGCGGCGACGGCCGCCACTACGTCGTGTCCCCCGTGTCGACCAACCCGGCCTACGTGGCCGACGTCCTCGGCGACCCGCACGTGAACGCCGAGAAGTACCCGATCCCGCACGACGCCCTCGCCCACGAGTGGCCCTGACGCGTTCAGCGCGTCCGCATCTCGATCGCTTCGGCATCCACCTCCGCCTCGAGCGCTTCTGCGAGGGCGGCGGCCGTCGCGGGATCGATTGAGGCGCGGACTGCGCCTTGCACAGCTATCCGTGCGCGGCGGAGATCGGTCTTCGCAAGTTCGCGGATGGCGACGATGCGCGTCGGGAGGGTGGCTGCCGGATTCGTGATGACGTCGACGAGATCGCCGTCCGTCTGCGCCGCGTCGCGATACCTAGACCCTTGCTTCGCGACGCGTCCATTGTCCGCGCGAGCCTCGAAGCGCGCATGCGCTGCGCCGATGGCCTTCGCGATCGCTTTCGCGTCGGGGCCGACGAACACCTTTCGATATCCCGATGTCTTGTCGACGATTTTGAGATGCCGCGGCTCGACCGTGGGTGCCTGCGCTAAGTCGCGGTACCGCCACGCGCGCACGGTGAGTCCGAGGATCGAGAAGCCGTCGGCTCGCACGACGAGCGAGCGCGGAGCGCGCGCGATCCAGACACTCGGGAGAATGACGATCGCGGAGAGGACGCAGGTCGCCGCAATCGACGCGAGTGAAGCGGTCTTCCCTCCGAAGCTCGCGAGGACGATGAGCCACGTAATCGCAGTGGCGGTGATGGTCGTCGTGAAGCACGCGAGGATCCAGAGAAGGCCGAGCGCGCCGGGCACCGCGTCGAGTCGAGCCGGCAAGAGGTAGCCGAGCGTGCCCTGCTCGGCGTTCAGCGGAAAGAAATCGAGGAGGCGCTTGAGCGCGAATTCGGGCCGCTCCTCTACGCGCACCCAAGTACGTCGGTCGACCTGAAGGATCGCGCCATCGTCCGTAGTTCGACCCGCGATCACGCGCCCGCGAACGGAGAACAACGTTCCGCGAATGGTCAGCCTGGCACGAGCGTCGATCTTCAGGTTGGCCAACGTGCCTGTCCGCCTGAGCCGTAGGTCGCGCGCCACGACCGCCGCGATGGCGAGGAAGCCGCCCAACGTACACAGCTGCCACACGGTCGGACTCATGCCAGGGACGTTGCTCAGTGCGACGAAGACGACCGGGCTCACGCGGAGCGCCACGATCGGCCATCGACGATCGTGGAGCACGCGGATGCGGACGCGCTCGTCGTACTGCGGCGCGTTCATCGCAAGACGGAGAGGGCCTTGTCGTAGTAGGCGATGCGCGACGCGTAGCCGTTCAGGCCGCCGTTGATGCGCAGGGTGATGTCGCGGTAGTCGCGCTCGTCGGCGAGGCCGTTCAGGCTGTGGCTCGTCCAGTACCAGCCGGCGGTGCGAAACCCCACGTCGGGGCCCGCCGCGCGCGTCGGGTTGTCGACGAGATCGATGCCGAGCGCGTGGCCCGCGGCGATGTAGTTCGAGCGGCCCGTGAGCTGGATCGGGCCGCGGCCCTTGTAGCGCGGGCCGTCTCCATAATGCGTGTTGCCGAGCTCGCGCGCGAGCGTCGGGTTGCGGCTGATGTCGTACTCCCAGCCGCTCGCGATCTCTTCGAAGTAGATGAGCTGCACGCTCTCCTCGGCGATCTGCCCGAGGAACGCGGCGATGCGGAGGTACTTGTCGATGTGGAACTCCTGCATCGCCCGGTTCAGCGGGTCGATGTAGACGTCTGCCTTCGAGTGCGGCAGCTCGGGCATGATCTCCTCGAGCTGGTGCAGCGTCAGCAGCGAGCGATCGTGGCCGCCCCCCGCGCTCGTGCCCCCGTTTGAGTGAGGGTGGTGCGTCGCGTGGTGCTTCGCCGGCTTTCGGTGGTGGCCGAGCGCGCTCGCGAGTGCGGCGCTCGTCTGCGGGCCGACCACGCCGTCCACCGCGAGGTGGTGCTCGCGCTGGAACGCCTCGACCGCCGACTTGGTCCGTGGCCCGAAATCGCCGTCGACCGTGAGCTTCGAGCCGCCGAGCAGCTCGTTGAGCTCGTGCTGCAGCGTCGAGACCGCGGACCCGCGCGCGCCTTCTTGAAGCATCGCCTCGCCTCCGCCGCCCATCGTACACGCGCGCGCCGCGTTCGTTTACGCTTCGCCGCGCCATGGACGTCGTTTCTCACGGCCCCCTGCGCGTCCTCGGCGTCCCGTGGCGGCCGCGCGCGTCGGCGTACGCGCTCACCGTCGTCGCCAAGGCCACGTACGACCTCCGCCCGGTCACGTCGCCGCTCGCCGAGCAGCAGGAGGACGTCAACGAGGCCGACAACCACTGGAACGACGACGCGAACCGCAGCGTCTACGCGCCGAGCGACACCGCGCCGTTCAAGGCGCGCGCCGACGTCCTGCTCGTGGGCGACGCGTTCGCGCCGCACGGCGAGCCGGTCACGCACGTCGCAGCGCGCCTCGTCGTAGGCGGCGTCGACAAGTCGATCGACGTGTTCGGCGATCGCGCGGGGACGACGGCGCAGCCGCCCGCGCCGTTCGTGAAGATGCCGATCGTGTACGAGCGCGCCGCCGCGTGCGCGGACAACCCGGTCGGGGTGCGCGTCGACGCGCAGAGCGGGCGCCGCGCGTCGGCGCCGAACCTCGTCGCGTCGAACGGCGCCGAGCTCGTCGGCTTCGGGCCCATCGCGCCGCGATGGCCGTCGCGCGCGCGCCTCGTCGGACGCGCCGCCGCCGCGTGGACGGGCGGCGCGCTCACGCAGCCCATGCCCGAGGGCTTCCCGGCCGCGTTCTTCAACGTCGCGCCGCCCGATCAGCAGATCGAGCGGCTGGCGCCGGATCAGCACCTCGTCCTCGAGAACCTGAGCGCCGACCACCCGCTGCTCGTCACGAGCCTGGCGGGCCTCCGCGCGCGCGCGTTCGTCGCGCGGGACGGCGAGATCGAGGAGCTCGAGCTCGTCGCCGACACGCTGTGGATCGACACGGCGCGCCAGATCGCGACGCTCGCGTTCCGCGGTCAGCTCGCGCTCGCGGGGCCGAACGAGCGCGGGCGCGTGGTCGTCGTCGCCGAGGAGGCGGATCATGCGCTCGCGTGGGCCGACGTCGTGCGGCTCTGCAGCGCGAACGCGGACGTGTTGCCGCGGCTCGGCGACGACGAGGACTCCGTGGCCGAGACGGCCGCCATCGATCCGACGGCGCTCGCGCGGTCCGATCGAGCGGCGCCGGCCTTCCTCGCGCGGGGCCGAGCGCCCGCGTCCGTGCGGCCGCCGCCGCAGTCGCAGCGCGCTCCGGCGCCGGCGGCGGCGCGCGCTTCGAAGCCCACCTGGTTCGAGCGCGACGAGACGAAGCCCGTGCGCATGGGCGACGGCGATCTCGACGCGTCGCACACGGCGACCGAGCTGCCCGCCGGGCTCGCCGACGCGTCGCCCCCGTGGCTCGCGCAGCAGGCAGCGCCGCCCGTCGTCGGCATGCACGCGCGCGCGCCCGAGCCGCCGCAGCAACCATCGACGGAGCCGCCGCGGCCGCCGCCGCGCGAGCCATCCGGCATCATCCCGGCGCCGGTCAGCGTCGTCCCGTCGTCGAGCGCGTCGGCGTCGGCCCTCGTCCCGGCGCCCGCGCTGGTCGCGCCGCCGAGCCTGCTCGCCGCGTCGAACGCCGCCGCGTCGCCCGCTGCGCCGAGCCCGCAAGCGCCGAGGCCGTCGGTGCCGGCGCCGGCGCCCGACCCGCGCCGTATCCCCGCAGAGCGCGCCGGCCGCGTCGAGCCCGAGCGCATCGAGCTCCTCTGGTTCGAGCCCGCCGCGCTCGGGGGCGTGCGCTCGTCGCCCCGGTGGAAGGCCCTCGTCGAGTCGCTCGCGCAAAAGCCCGCGCCCCTCGCGTTCGACGACGAGGAGCAGCCGCCCGAGGACCCGCCCGCCGTGCGCGACAAGCGCGACCTCTTCGGCGTGATGACCCTGGCTGCGATCGACCTCGCCGACGATCTCGACGGGCTCGTCGAGGCGTCCGGCGCGCCGGGCACGTTCACGCCGCCGCTCGCGCTCCTCGGCGGCGAGCTCGCGTTCCCGTTCGACGAGATCGAGACGCTGCGCGCCACGCTCACCGCCGTCGCGCCCTTCACCGCGAGCGACAAAAAGCTGAAGGAGCTCGTCGAGACCGCGCACGAGCTGCTGAAGACGCCTTGGCTCTCGGGCTCGGGCGCGGTGGTCGACGGGCTGCTCGGCCGCGTTCGCGATCAGGTCGCCTCGCAGAGCCGCGGCCTCACGCTCGCGCAGCTCGACGCGCAGATCGATCGGACGCTCCTCGAGCAGCGGCACTACCAGCGGCGCACCGTCTTCGGCGAGCCGCACCTCCGCGTCCTGCTCAGCGCTGCGCCCGGCGCGCCGCCGCTCGTCGCGTACCTCACCGCCGAGCTCGCGAAGAAGCTGCCGATGTTCCAGCGCCTGCGCGCGCGCCTCGTCGCCGAGGTGCACCTCTCGCAGGACCAGTTCGAGGCCTCGCCCCTCGCGCTCCGCGTCGTCGCGCTCGCGCGCGGGTTCACGCAAGCCGCGCGTCGCCCGTCGAGCCGTTGATCGCGCCGCCGCCGTGCGCCCTTCGGGATTGCTTGCGGCGCGCGGCTTCTGCAACCTGTCGGCATGTCGTTCCTGCCCGCGCGGCCGCTGCGTCTCCAGCGGGGTTACATGCCGCGCGCGTACGCCCTCGGGATCGCGCTCTTGCTCGTCGGGCTCGGCGTCACGTCGGCCTACGTCGCCTGGCAGTGGGGCGACGCGGCGCAGATCCTCGCCGACGAAGACGTGTGGGCGCGCGGCGTCCCGGCGCTCGCGTCCGACGTCGAGGGCTCGACCACGACGCGCCAGCTCATCTTCACGGAGTACGAGCTCGACGTCCGCTACAAGGACCCCGCCGGCGGCGTCCACACGACGAAGTCGTCGTTCTCGACCCTCGGCGGCGGCCCCGACACCAGCAAGGCCGCCGAGGTGCGCGTCGACCCGCGCGACGCCTCGCGCTTCGCGCTCTCGTGGGGCATCGAGTCGAAGACGACGCGCTGGATCTCGTTCGGCGTGCTGTTCTCGATCGGCTCGGCGCTCGGGCTCATGGTCGTGTGGCTCGGCGTCATGGGGATCCGCCGCGCGCGCCTCACGGTCGCGCTCGCGCGCGATTCGGTCGAGGTCGAGTGCCCCGTGATCTCCGCCCTGCCGCAGTACGTGAACGGCAGGGCGACGGGGCACATGATCTACAACTTCTTCGTCCCGCCCGCCCCGCGCGACGCCGCCGATCCGGGCTACCGCGCCGCGCCCGAGGCGCCGCCGCCCGCGCCGAGCGTCGCGCGCTCCACGATCCTTCCGAAGAAGCGCGGCGGACCGTTCTATGTGCAGCGCGGCAAGTACGAGCAGGTGCTCGTCGTCGTCTCGCGCGACGACCCCAGCCAGTTCATCCTGCTCGGCTCCGACTTCTACCCGTTCGATCTCGACGACGCGCAGCGCGCGGCGGCGATCGCGCAGGTCCGCACGAGCTGATCGATGGAGCTCGTCTCGCTCGAAGATCTGCGCGCGGCGGCGCTCCGCCTACGCGGCGTCGCGCTGCGCACGCCGCTCCTGCCCGCGAGCGGCCTCGACGGCGTGTTCTGGAAGGCCGAGTCGCTCCAGCGCGGCGGCGCCTTCAAGCTGCGCGGCGCGTACAACTTCGTCTCGCAGATCCCGGCGGAGGTGCGCGCGCGCGGCCTCGTCGCGCCGTCGTCCGGGAACCACGCGCAGGCCGTCGCGCTCGCCGGCAAGATGCTCGGCGCGCCCGTGACCGTCGTCATGCCGACCACCGTCACGAAGGCGAAGCGCGACGGCTGCGATCGCCTCGGCGCGCGCGTCGAGCTCGCGGGGACGACGACGAAGCACCGCTACGACCGCGCCGTCGAGATCGCGCGAGCCGACAGGGCGACGCTCGTGCCGCCGTACGACGACCCGCGCATCATCGCGGGGCAAGGGACCGTCGGGCTCGAGATCGTCGAGGAGCTGCCCGACGTCGAAACGGTGCTGGTGCCCGTCGGAGGCGGCGGTTTGTCGGCCGGCGTCGCGACCGCGGTGAAGCTCCTGAAGCCCGGCGTGCGCGTCGTCGGCGTCGAGCCCGAGGCCGCGCCGAAGCTGTCGCGCGCGCGCGCCGCGGGCAAGCCCGTCGAGATCCCGCTCGGCGAGGGCCTCGCCGACGGCTTGCTCGCCGTGCAGATCGGCGCGATCCCGTTCGCGCACCTCGAGCGCTACCTCGACGACGTCGTCGCCGTGCCCGACGCTGCGCTCCCGCGCGCGATGCGGCACCTGCTCGAGCGCGAGCGCCTCGTCGTCGAACCGAGCGGCGCCGCGTGCGTCGCCGCGGTGCTCGAGGGCCTCGTCGACGTGCGTGGGCCGACCGTCGCTGTCTTGAGCGGCGGCAACATCGCGTTCGAGGCGCTCGTCGAGATCGTCGCCCGGCCCTGACGCTACGCCGCGGACGCGTCCGTGGCCGCGACGGCTTCGACCTTCTTCTTGCGCGTGACGAGCAGCATCACCACGACGATCACGATGCCGACGGTGGTGGCGCCCGCGTCGGTCAAGAAGAGCCCCGGCACCTTCGCCTTGTCGTAGCCCCAGCCGTCGAGCACGGCGGTGTAGGTGATCGCCCAGTTCGAGGCGGCCACGAACAGCGTGTACTTCGTCGTCACCGCGCCCTCGTGGCCGATCATCTCGAGGACGAACGCCGCGAACGCCGCGTAGCCGATGCCGTTCACGAACTGATACGCCAGCGTGCCGTAGGTGAACGCGCCGGGCGTCAGCGGTCCGAACGCCATCGCGATCGCGACCGCGGCCATCAGCGCGCCCGCGGCGGCATACGCGACGCGCCGGCGCATGCGATCGGCCAGGTAGCCGCCGATGAGGCAGCCGACCGCGCTGACGACGCCGCCGAGCAGGCCGGTGACGACCTCCACGTGCTCCTCGCTCACGTGGTAGTCGTTGTGCATCCCGCCCGAGAAGAGGTTCGCGGCGGCGCCCGCGCCGACGGGCGAGAGGCAGATGATGAGGCCCGTCCACCCCTCGCGCGAGATCGCGGTGCGCCAGAGGTCCTTCACGAGCCCGCCGATCGCGGGCAGGATCGGCTTCGTCGGCCGGCCCTCCTCGTCGATGCGCAGGATCGGGATCCCACAGGCGAGCATCACCACCGCGAGGACGAGCGCGGCGATGATGGGCTGCGCGTGCTGCGAGAGCCAGAGGCCGAGCGCGCCGCCGACGCCGGTGCCGCCGAGGTTGCCCGCCATCGACCAGCCGGCCGCCGCGCCCTTGCGCTCGATCGGCACCGTCGTCGCCATCAGCGCGTCCACGGCGGCCGACGACGTCGCGGCGCCGACGTTCGCCGCGAACATCAGCGCGGTGTAGAGCCCGAGCTGCTCCTTCGGGTTCACGAGCACCGCGGCCGCGAGCGCGACGGCCGCGAGCGCGAGCGACCCCATGAACCAGTGCTTGCGCAGACCGCGCGCGTCGAGCGCCGGCGCCCACGCGATCTTGATCGTGTGCGGCAGCTGGCCGGTCTGCTGCGACGCCGCGACGACGACGGCGAGCAGGCCGAGCTTGTCGAGCACGTACGGCGTCGCGACCTGCCCGTACCCGACCACCACCCCGAAGGGCAGGATCAGCGGCATGAAGATCGCCGGGTGGGGCGCGCGGGCCATGATCGCGCGAGGCTAGCCGGCCAGGTCGCACCTCGACCACGCGAAACCGTCCGCTCGCGCGAATCGCAGGCCGACGGCGCGCCGAAGTGGTCAGAGCATCGGGCGTTGGCGTCGCGGGTCTCGGCGGCGCGCCCTCCGGGGGCGGAGGTGTGTGGACAGTGGCGCGCCCGTGGACAACGCGTGGAAGGTCTCGACAGGTGGAGGAGTCGTCGTGCGCGTTGCCCACCGTCGCTTGGACGTGCGCCAGGAAAGCCTGGGTGAGGAGGAGGCGATGAAGATGACCAGCTGAAACCTCATGAAGTGACCCGCGGGTGAGAGCCCCGACCAGCCAAAGGGAAGGCCACCGGGCTGGAAGCGAGTCTTGCGTGGTCCGTCCGCGAGGGCGGCTGCGAAGCGTAGACAGCGAGCGGGTGGGCCGCGTGATGGAGCTCCGAAATGACGGATGTTGCGGGGCGCCGAGGCGCTGTTCAACGCCGAAGGCAGCATCTTCGATACAAACGCGGGCCTCCAGCCCGATGGCCTGGTCGAGGAGCCCGCCGGAGTCTGAGAAGGCGGCACGCGCGCAAAGGGTCGCACAGGAACCTGGGAGGTCTCGTCGCCTCCGCGTAGACAATGAGCGAAACGGCCGCGTCGAGTGAAAGCGAAGGCCGGCCGGGGCGACGAGAAGTCGGAGCGCCGCAGTACGAGCTGTGAAGTGGGGCAACGAAACCCGAGAGGACCCCGCGGAGCAAGGCCGGCGGCGCCGAGACACGGAAGCCTCGGAGGGAACGATGGCAGAGACGCAGAGCTCAGAAGTCATCTCAACGAAACTTCGACGCGTAGCGAAGTTGGCGAGGAACGCTCCTGACATGGCGTTCACGACGCTGGCCCATCACATCGACGTCGAGTGGCTGCGCGAGGCATACCGCCGCACCCGCAAGGACGGCGCGACGGCGTCGACGGACAGACCGCGAAGCAGTACGAGGAGCGGCTCGAGGACAACCTCGAGTCTCTGCTCGATCGCGCGAAGTCCGGCACGTACCGGGCGCCGCCCGTCAGGCGAACGGCTGCGGGAGATTCTTCGTCGCAGGGTACGTGATGGCGTCATTATGCGCCTGATCGGCAAGTGGTCGAATGCGGGCGTCCTCGAAGAGAAGCAATTGTCTCACCCCGACGAGGGCACCCCGCAAGGCGGCGTCATCTCGCCGCTGCTCGCGAACGTCTATCTGCACGAAGTGCTGGATGCGTGGTTTGTACGCGACGTCCTGCCTTTCCTGCATCACAAGGCCAGGCTGGTGCGCTACACGTCCGGATCCGTGGGAGCCCCGGGGGAGCGATCCCCTGGGGCGACCCGACAACGCGCGGAGGAGGCGTGACGACGTCTGGCGTTCATCGTGCGCGCATTGCCCACACTGCCCACAGACCCGACGACGA
>DATAZS010000494.1:0-16000 GCA_036271915.1 Polyangia bacterium | reverse complement strand
GACCATGCGCGCGGGCCGGTGATACCGCGCGACGAACGACGCGCCGCCACCGCGCCCGCACCCGACCTCGAGCACCTCGCGCCCCGCGAGAGGCGCCGCGCCCGCGACGGTGTCGTACAGCTGCGCGAACGACCGATCGGGCTCGTCCTCCGGCGCGAGCGCGAGCGGCGCGGTATCAGCCGCGCGGAAGCCGTAGTTCATGAACGTCCAGCCGGGCGCGCCGTACCGCGCAGCGAGGAACTGGTACCACCCGCGCCACAGCAACCGCTTCGACGTCGGTCGGCGGCTCGCGAGCGAAACCAGGCGGGCGATGAGCATGCGGCGTTGATACCACGCCCGCAAAAGACGCCGCGCTGGTTGACGGTCCGTTTTCGGCGGTTACAACTGAGCTGCAACGACTCCGTGAGGCCTATCGCCCACGGAAAAAGACCCGCCGGGAGCTGATGGCCTCGGCGAAAGGAGAAACGAGAATGCATCCAGCAATGGTGTCGTGGTGGCGTGCGCGCCAAATGGGAGCCGGCTGCGGCGATGGTGAGGCGACCAGCTGCGGTCCGCGCGGTTGGCAAGGGCAGGGCAGCGGCGGTGCTTGGTCAGGCGGTCCGCCGCACGGTGGCGGCGAGGGTGACGGTGACGGGTTCGGCGGTGGCGCGTTCGGAGTGCGGCGTCCGCTGCGCTTCCTCGCGTACAAGCTCGAGCTCGACGAGAAGCAGGTCGCGGCGCTGGCCCGCATCCTGGACGAGCTCAAGACCGAGCGCGCCCAGGGCGAGGTCGATCGTCGCCGCTCGTTGACGGCCTTCGCCGACTCGATCGGCGCTGAGGCGTTCGACGAGGCCCGCGCCAAGGAAGCGGGCGCGCTGCGCGTCACGTCGGCCGAGCGGCTGCGCGACGCCGTCACGAAGGCGCTCGGGCAGATCCACGCGCTGCTCGACGCCGATCAACGCGAGCGCCTCGCGTACCTGATCCGGACGGGCGCTCTGCTCATCTAAACGCAACGAGGCGGGGAGGGCGCGCGGCCCTCCCCGCCGTCTCTTTCAAAGGTTTTTTTCCATGATCAACGCCGCACGTGTGCCCACCATCGAAGAAGAAGACGGACAGCTGCTCGACGCGTACTCGCGGACGGTGACGTCGGTCGCCGAGCAGGTGAGCGCGTCAGTCGTGAAGATCGAGGTTCAAGGTCCGCCGCCGCCCGAGCGCAAAGGCCGCGGCCCGCAGCGCGCGCCCGAATCAGCGGCCGGCAGCGGCTCGGGCTTCGTCGTGACGCCCGACGGTTACGTGCTCACGAACAGCCACGTCGTGAGCGGCGCGAAGCGCATCACGGTCGCGTTCATGGACGGCACGCGCGCGGCGGCCAGCCTCGTCGGCGACGATCCCGACACCGATCTCGCCGTCGTGCGCATCGACGCGCCCCACCTGACGGCGCTGCAGTTCGCGAACTCGTCGGCGCTGCGCGTGGGTCAGATCGCGATCGCGGTCGGCAACCCGTACGGCTTCGACTGCACGGTGACGACGGGTGTCGTCAGCGCGCTCGGCCGCTCGCTGCGCACGAAGTCGGGCCACCTGGTCGACGACGTCATCCAGACCGACGCCGCGCTGAACCCCGGCAACTCGGGCGGCCCGCTCGTGGACGCGCGCGGCCACGTGATCGGCGTCAACACGGCGATGATCATGCCGGCGCAAGGCATCTGCTTCGCGATCGCGGCGAACACGGCCAGCTTCGTCATGGGCAAGCTCATCCACGAGGGCCGCATCCGCCGCTCGTACCTGGGCGTCGCGGGCCAGACGGTGCCGCTGCATCGGCGCGTCGTGCGCTTCCACGACCTGCCGCACGAGACGGGCGTCTTCGTCGTGTCGACCGAGCCCGAAAGCCCGGCGGCGCGCGCGGGCCTGCGCGACGGCGACCTCATCGTCGCGTTCGGCGATCGCCCCATCGCGGGCATCGACGATCTGCACAAGATGCTCACCGAAGAGCAGGCGGGCGTGGGCGCGTCGCTCACGGTCGTTCGCGGCTCGAAGAAGGAAGTGCTCGCCGTCGAGCCGAAGCTGCGCCGCTAACGCAGGGCGAGTCCCCGCGGCGCCGGTCGCTGGACCGGCCTCGCGGGGAGCAGCGCGCGCAGATCTCCGCGAGCGCCAGAATCAACGTCCGCCAACGCCGCACGCCGTTCAGTCTGCCGACGCGGAACGCGCGGAGAAGCGCGCCAGGTCACGGCGGCAGCGCCGACCGTTCAGTTGGTCCAGATGTCGCCATCGGAGACGACGGCGACGAGGTGAACGCCGGCGGCGTCGGAGGCGACGCCGCGCCAGTCTTGGTTGGCGGCGGGCGTCCCTTCGGTCTCATTGGTCCAGCTCAGTCCCCCATCGGCCGACGTCCAGAGATCGCCGCGCCCTCCGAGCCGACCGACGGCGGCGATCAGGCGTCCTCCGGTCGTGTCCGAGGCGACCGACGACCAGAAGAGCGGTTCGCTCGACGCGCTGGCTGAGACGGTCCGCTGCGTCCACGTGACGCCCGCGTCGGTCGACGTCCAAATGCCCGCGCCCACGGCGACCAGGTTCGTCCCCGACGCGTCCGACGCAGCCGAGATCAAACACGCGTCGTGGGCGGGACCCGTGGGCGTTCGATCGATCCAATGCGCGCCGAAATTGTCAGACGTCCAGATGTCTCCGGGCTCGGCGCAGGTGGGAGTGCTGGCGCCGCCGGACAGCGCGACCAGCTTGGCCCCGTTCGAGCTCGAGGCGATCGCGAGCCAATGCCACGTCGGGCCCGCGGGCGTCCGATCGGTCCAGCTCTCGCCGAAATTGCCTGATGTCCAGAGGGTCCCTTCGTCGGCGCCTGCGACGAGGAACGCCCCGGACGCGTCGGAGGCCACCACCCTCGCGGACGGGGGGCCCGTCCAGAACCAGGTCACGCCCGCGTTGATCGACTCCGAGATCGGCTCGTCCGATCCCACAGCAGCGACGACGTCGATGCTCCCGATCGAATTGGTCGCGACGGAGCCGTAGCGATCGGCGCCGTTCACGTGCGCCCAGGTCGAGCCGCCGTTGGTCGAGGTCCAGATGCCGCTGACGAGGTCCCCGGGGTCACTCACGGTCCCGCTGACCGCGACGAGGCTCCGACCCGCGGCGTCGGACGCCACGGCCGCCCAGTCCTGTCCCGACGCGAACGTCATCGCCGTCCGATTGGTCCACACGCCGGTCGGCGCGGTGCTCGAGTCGGGCGTGTCCGAAGCATCGGGGGCGTTGGACGTCGTGCTGCTGTCGAGCGGCGAGGCGTCCGCGAGGTTCGCGTCTTGCGTCGGCGCGCCGGCACTCGCTCCTGCATCCAGGGCTCCGCCTCTGCTGCCGCCGGCGCCGCTGGGGATCGACCCTCCTTCGCCGCTGCCCCCACCACCGGATGTCGAGAACAGCTCCTGTCGGCCACATCCACATCCAGATCCGCTCGCGAGGATCAGGACGAACAGCGCAGACACCGGACGACTCACGTGACCGAGTCGAGCCGGGGCTTTGAAAATGACGGCCTTGGGGCCGAGCGCATCCCGAAGAGGTCGGCGTAATCCTCTAGAGAGCGTGGCTTTTGCGCGCGCGAGGTGGGCACAGGGCATAAAAGGCCAGATAGCGCTGGTGGACTTCCTCGGGGGACGCGTCCCGGGGGAGCTTGGTGGGGTCGACGGCGTCCCACGGATTCGGCCAGGGCAATGGACGTCTGGCCCGCGCGGCGCGTTCATTGGCTGCACGCTGTTCGAGCGCCCGCCTCTGCCCGGAAGCCGATTTTATCGCGCGCGCCGCCACATCCTCAGTATGCGGGACTCGACTCCGCGCGGTCCGGAAACTGCGTTATCCTTCGTCGGCCATGTCCTCTCCCAAGTTCGCCGTGAACCTCAGCGCTGCCCGCAAGTCTCGTCCGAAGGACTCCGACCTCGTCTTCGGCCGCACGTTCACTGACCACATGGCGATCGTCGACTACGACGCCGACCGCGGCTGGTTCGACCCGCGCGTCGTTCCGTACGGGCCGTTCTCGCTGGATCCGGCGGCGGCCGTGCTGCACTACAGCCAGGAGCTGTTCGACGGCCTGAAGGCGTTCCGCGGCACCGACGGTCAGGTGCGCCTGTTCCGCGCCGATCGCAACGCGAAGCGCATGCACGACGGCGCGGCGCGCCTGTGCATGCCGTCGGTCGACGAGGAGCTGTTCCTGGCCGCCGTGAACACGCTGGTGGACGTGGACCGCGACTGGGTGCCGTCGTCGCCGGGCACGTCGCTGTACATCCGCCCGGCCATGATCGCGACGGAGGCGTTCCTGGGCGTGCGGCCCGCGAAGCGCTACATCTTCTTCGTGATCGCGTCGCCCGTGGGCGGCTACGGCGGCGAGGTGTTCTCGCCGGCGCGCATCTGGATCGAGGACAAGCACGTGCGCGCGGCCGTGGGGGGCCTCGGCGCCGTGAAGTCGGGCGCGAACTACGTCGCGAGCCTGCTGGCGGCCGAGGAGGCCAAGGCGCGCGGCTACAACCAGGTGCTGTGGACGGACGCCGCGACCCACCGGTACTTCGAGGAGGTGGGCACGATGAATCTGGTCGTGCGCATCGGCGACGAGTTCATCACGCCGCCTCTGGGCGGCAGCATCCTCGCGGGCGTGACGCGCGACTCGGTCATCACGCTGCTGCGCAGCTGGGGCATGGCCGTGAGCGAGCGCCCGGTCGCGATCGACGAGGTCCTGGCAGCCCACCGCAACGGCGCGCTCCGCGAAGTCTTCGGCTGCGGCACCGCGGCCGTCATCACGCCCGTGGGCGAGCTGGGCTGGCGCGGCGAGAAGCTCGTCATCAACGGCGGCGCCGCCGGCGAGGTCGCGCGCAAGCTCTACGACGCGGTGACGGACATCCAGTACGGACGGGCTGCGGATACGTTCAGGTGGATGACGTTGGTCGGGTAGGGGCGGGCGTCGAGGCGGCTTCTTCACCGGTGACTCCGCGCAGTCTGATCGTCGTTCGTGCGCAGAGAGGACTCGGCTGAGCTGATGCCACAATGGACTCCGAACGCGAAGCTCGATGCGTATATCGATGCGATCGCGGAAGCCTTCACCGACGGCAAGACTGAGGTGAAGCAGGCGTTGCGCCTGATCCGCAAGCACATCAAGCCGACCCAAAACGCTCAAGCTGTTGCGCTGCTTGCGCTTCGGCGCTACGTGCGAATCGGCGGAAAGAAGATTCGCGCGAACTGGGCCTGGACCCCCGAAGAAGCAGAGCGGTTTCTGAGACTGGATAGTGGGATGCTGCTCACAATTGAAGCCACGAAGGTTCAGAACAGGTTCGCGGCGCTGAACCCTGGCTACTCGCTGCAAGTTTCGCCGCTGCGCAGCCTTGAACGTCAGGTCCTGTTATGGAATCAGAACTCCACGGTCCAACGCGCGGCTGACCGCCTGTTCGCCACCATGCTGGAGGAACTGAGCGACGATGATGTTTATCCTCTGCCGCCAACTGGCCTGAGCGTCGCCACTCTGAGAGCGACGCTGCATGATGTTCCGGTTGCGCCTGAGCCGACCTCAGCGGTACCTGGCACCTCGGATCATGGACAGATGCGTGCGGTGGACTTCGTGATCACCCGCGGCCACGAGATTGTTGCCAACATCCAATCGTCGACCATTTGGACGGTTTGGAAGCACGGTGGTTGGGAAGCGAAGTTGATCGTCGCAGCCAGCACGACAAAACTCGTCGGTCCGCTCGCTCATCCCTACGAGCCCTGGCATTGGAGGCTAATTCGTCGATGAAGCGAAGCGTCGTGGCACTAACGTTGATCCTGACTTCGGCCGCCTGGGACTGCAACGCGGCTTCGCCGCCCAATTCGCAAACAAAGTCCGATCATTCCGACGCATCGTCATCGCGGTCGACGTCGGCTCAGCCTTCGACTTCCCGCGACGCTGGCACTACAGCGCTCGCAACCGCTGGCGCCCCGGCCGTCGCACTCGGATGGGTCAGTGCAGTTCGAAAGCGCGACGGCGCGGATCTACTGAAGCGCTCGCGTTTGCCTTTCATCTTCAGGGACACGGGGACCGAGGTTGGGTGTAAGAGCGCGACGCCAGCTGATTCGACGGCGTTCACGACGGCGCTGAGTTGTTTGCTGACCGATGAGATTCTCGCCGGAGACCTGAAGGAGAATCCAGAGCTCCAAGCCGACGTTATAAACCGCAAGCGGCCGCCGATCTGGGCCCGGAAGTGGCTGAGCGAGATCACGCCCGTCATGACCGTCGTGTCCGTCATGATCAACGGCAACGGCGACGCTTATAGCTTCGTCTTTCTCATCGTTGGGGATCGCGTGCAGGGGGTCTTCAAGGACGTGTCCTTCGAGCGGAATTGAACGACACCTAGACAGGCTTCGTTCGGACGCCGTACAATCTCGGTCTATTCGCCGGCTGCCCGGCGCCTCGCTTCGCTCGGTCAGCTCGGACTGCTCCCCATGAGTCTCGCGCTTCATAGACCCGCTGCGCTCGCGGCCGTCGCATGCCTTCTCGCCGGAGGCGCCGCCGCTTGCACCGGTCACATCCAAGCCCCGCCCGGCGCCGCGGCCGCGTCCGGCTCTGGTGGTGGCGCGACGGGGGGCGCTGCCGGCACCACCGCCTCATTCTCGTCCGGCGTGACCTGCAACGGCACCACCGACGCGCCCGTGGTCCCGCTGCGCCGGCTCACGCAGCAGGAGTACGCGAACGCGGTGCGCGATCTCCTCGCGATGACCACGCCCGTGTCGACCGCCGACATTCCCGCCGACGAGAACGTCGGGCCGTTCGCTTCGAACTCGGTGACGGCGCTCACCGACCTCGGGACGCAGCAGTACCTCGACAGCGCCGAGACGCTCTCGACCGCCGCCGTGGCGACGCCCGCCGCGCTGACCGCGCTGGTGGGCTGCGATCGGACCGTGGCCGGCGCGACCGACGCGACGTGCGCGTCGCAGTTCATCGATCGCTTTGGTGCGCGCGCGTTCCGGCGCCCTGTGGCCGACGACGAGAAGGCGCGCTACGTGACCCTCTTTACCAACGCCGGCAACCTATCCGACGGCATCCGTCTCGTCGTCGAGGCTTTTTTACAGTCGCCGAGCTTCCTCTATCACGTGGAAGACGATCCGAATTCGGCAACCCCGCAGGCCGCCGGCGCGCTGGTGCCGCTCGATTCGTATCAGCTGGCCGCGCGCCTTTCGTTCTTCCTGTGGACCAGCGTCCCCGACGACGCGCTCATGACCGCCGCCGCCGCGGGCACGCTGACCGAGGCCGCCGCGCTGACGGCGCAGGTCACGCGCATGCTGGCCGACCCGCGCGCGCACGACGCCATCGCGACCTTTCACACGCAGTGGCTCGACCTCGGCAAGCTGCCGTCGACGACGAAGGACCCCGCGCTGTTCCCGCAGTTCTCGCCCGCGTTGCGCGACGCCATGCAGGCCGAGACCGTCGCCTTCGTGAACGACGTCATGACGAACGGCGACGGGCGCCTCGAGACGCTGCTGACGGCGCCGTACTCGATCCTGGACGGTGGCCTGTTCGATCTGTACGGCGTCGCGCGGCCCGCCGGAACGACCGGGCCCGTGCGCGTCCAGCTCGATCCGACCCAGCGCGCGGGCGTGCTGACGCAGGCGAGCTTCCTCGCGTCGCACGCGCACGAGAACGAGACGTCGCCCGTCGCGCGCGGCGTCGCGATCCTGCGCAACGTCCTGTGCGTCGCGCTGCCCGATCCGCCCGCGAACGTGAACAACGCGCCGCCCGATCCCGCGCCCGGCGCGACGACGCGGCAGATCTTCAAGCTACACGAGAGCGTCGCCAGCTGCGCCGCGTGCCACACGATGATCGACGGCATCGGCCTGGGCTTCGAGGCGTATGACGCCGACGGCGTGTTCCGCGCGACCGAGGCGGGGCAGCCCGTCGACACGAGCGGCAACGTCGTGGCCGCGCCCGAGATCGCCGGGCCGTTCAACGGTGCCGTACAGCTGGCGCAGAAGCTGGCGGGCGCCGAGCAGGTCCAGCAGTGCGTCGCGCGGCAGTGGTTCCGGTTCGCGCTGGGGCGGCTCGAGGGCGCAAGCGACGGGTGCTCGCTGCAGGGCATGTTCACGGCGTTCGATGCGTCGAAGCACGACGTGCGGCAGCTGCTGGCCGCCATCGCGACCTCGGACGCGTTTCGCTATCGAAAGGTGGGCGCGCCATGAGTCGGCTGATCTCGCGGCGTGGGTTGCTAAAGGGCCTGGCCGTGTCGGCGGCCGCGGCGCCGTTCGTGCCGTTGCTCGAGTCGCGGCGCGCGCGCGGGCAGGCCGTGGGCTTTCCCAAGCGCCTCATCCTCTTCTATACGCCGCACGGCACGATCTGGAACCAGTGGCTGCCCACGGGCACCGAGACGAATTACACGCTGTCGCCCATCCTGGCGCCGCTCGCGAAGCACCAGAGCCAGCTCACCGTCATTGGTGGGTTGGGCATCCCCGACAAAGGCGTGGGCGCGCCGCACACGAAGGGGCCGTCGCTTTTGTGGGGTGGGTCGACGCTGGCGGACGACGGGACGTTCAATCGATCCGATTGCTCGGGCGGGTGCACGTATGGTTGGAACACGAGCGCGTCGATCGACCAGCTCATCGTGAACGCGCTCGCGCCGCCCACGACGTACAAGTCGCTGCAGTTCGGCACGCGCTGCGGTGGCAACAACCCGGCGAGCCGCATGATTTACACGGCGGCGCAGGCGCCGCTCGCGCCTGAGACCGACCCGTGGGCGGCGTTCGGGCGGTTGTTTTCGGCGCCCGCGACGCCGAGCGCGCTCGCGAAGCAGCAGAGCGAGCGGCGCAGCACTCTCGACGTCGCGCTGGCCGAGCTCACGGCCTTGCGTACGCGCGTGTCGGCGGCGGACCGCGCGAAGCTCGACGCGCACGCGGATTCCATTCGCGCGATCGAGGCGCGGCTGCAGGCGACGCAGCCCGCGATGTGCGTGTCGCCCACGCTCGCGACGAAGGTCGACGCCAACGCCGAGACCAACACGCCCGCCGTCATGGACGGGCACTTCGATCTCATGACGGCGGCGCTCGCGTGCGACCTCACGCGCGTCGTGAGCTACCAGCACGTCATCGGCGACAACGACGGCACGACGTACAGCTGGCTCGGCCACACGACGGCCCACCACGGCATGACCCACGCGCCCGACTCCGACACGGCGACGTGGGCGATGGTCGAGCAGATCTACACGTGGTACGCGACGAAGCTCGCCGGGCTGCTCGATCGCCTGGCCGCCGTGCCCGAGGGCGCGGGCACGATGCTCGACAACACGCTCGTCGTGTGGGGCAGCGAGCTCGGCAAGGGCAACACGCACTCGTTCGCGCAGGTGCCGTTCGTCGTCGCGGGCGGCGCGGGCGGCGCCGTTCGCCAGGGCCGCTTCCTGCAGGTCGCGGCCGGCACGACGCACAACCGCCTGCTCGTCGCGATGGCGCAGGCCATGGGCGCGACGGCGATCCAGACCGTCGGCAACACCGACACGGGCGCGGGGCCGCTGGCTGGGTTGCTGACCTGACGCTCTTGCTTTTCGGGCCGCGCGCCTCAGGATGACAGGCGTGACCCGCTTGCGAACAACGTTGATCGGGGCCGCGTGGCTCGTGGCCGCGTCGGTCGGGTGCACGCGCGCGTCTGAGAGCCCCGCGCCCGTGCAGCGGGACGAGAGCGCCGTCGGGCAAGATGTAAAGCAAGACGTGAAGGGCGTCGCGCGCGCCACGCAGAAGGCCGCGCAGGACCTGGGCCATGCCACGGTCGATCTCGCGAACAAGGCGGGCGTCGGCGGGCAGGACGCGTGGATCACGACGAAGGTCAAAGGCGCGCTCACGAGCGGCGGCATCGATCCGACGCACGTTCACGTCGACACCGCCGACAAGGTCGTCACGCTGTCGGGGTCGGTCGCGTCGTCGGCGGACGCGCAGCGGGCGGTCGCTGCCGCGAAGGCCGTCGAGGGCGTGGCCGCCGTCAAGGACCACCTGTTCATCGAGCCGACGCAGCGGTAGCGCGGCGTCGCGCTTCAGGTGCCGCGCGTGAACAGCTGGCCGCGCGTCGCCTGGTAGGCGCTGTTGCGGATGAGCTCGCGCACGGTGCGCGGATCGGGGACGCCCAGCAGGCTCACGCGCGCGTTCTGCGGATCCGACGACACGATCGAGATCTGGCCCACGCCGAAGATCCGCTCGAAGAGGCTCTGGCGGAACGTGATGTCGTCGATCGTGCGCACGTCGATCTCCGTGAGCGTCTTCGAGAAGACGCCGCGCTCGACGCGGATGCGCTGGTTCGACACAATGTAGCGGTTGCCGCGCAGCGCGAGCATGCGCCAGCCGAGGCGCGCGACGCGCGAGAGGATCGCGGCGACGACGACGAGGATGATCACGGTGCGCGCCTGATCCTCGTGCTCGGCGACGAGCGCCGCCGTGTCGACCGAGCTGTGCGCGATGAGATCGCGCAAGGGCTCGTAGGCGAGGTAGACGGCGATGGGCGGCGCGATCGCGAAGAAGGCCGTGGCCGCCATCGTGACGGCGAGCGCCTTCAGCGAGGGCGTGCCCTCCCACAGCACCTGCTCGTTCGTGGGCGCGACGCCGCCCACGCCGCCGAGGACGGTCGCGCCGCCGAACGGGAAGCCGCACTGCGGGCAGCTCGAGGCCGCGCGCGAAACCATGGCCTTGCACTCGGGGCAGGGGACGAGCGACATGCGGCCGAAAGCTACCACGCGGCTTTTGAGCCGCGCGATCGAGGTGTGCACGACGCTCGCGGGCGTGGCTTCGCCGGCCCACGAGGGCGGGTGGCAGAATGCGGTTGATGCATCGCTCCCGCCGTCATTGCGCGCCCGCCCGTGCGACCACAGGCATGACGATGCGGACCACTTGGGTGCTCTGCCTGTGCGCGCTCGCCGCGGGGTGCGGAACGAAGTCCAAATCCGTCATCGACGCAGCCGGCGATCGCGGCGCCTTCGATGCGGGGCGGGGCGACGTCAGCGACGCGGCTCAGTCGAAGGACGCCGCCGCCGACGTCAAGGTCGATGTCGACGCGGCGCCGCCGCGACCGGACGCGAGCGGTCCGACGGATGTCGCCGACGCGCCCGACGCCGACGCGGCTCGCGCGCCCGACGCCGGCTCGGGTCTCGACGCGCCGACGGACGCGCTCACGTTCGGCGATTCGGGGTTTTCGTGCGGGCGGCGCTCATTCGACTTCGAGTGGCGGCAGCCGCTCCCCATGGGGCAATGGTCGGTGAGCTACGGCTCGCCTTCAGTCGATACGACGGCGAACGAGCTCCTTCTGCCGTACAACAGCTCCCTCGACGACATCGCCCTCTCTGACGTCAACTACGCCCTCGAGTTCGATCTCTCGATCGACGGCAATTTGACGTTCTTCGCCGGTCCCCCCTCCACCCAAAGCGACCCGCCGTTGCCGAGCATCACGCGCTCGGGATCGGACCTCGTCCTGTCGACGTTGACCATAGGCGCGTCCGCGACGCAGCCAGCCGGCGGGTTCCAAGGACAGCACATCCCCGCGCAGACGGTTCATGTGACGATCTTCGTCGACACCGACTTCGAGCTGTTCGGGATGAAAGTCGTCGCGGGCAGCCAGACATTTTGGTCGGGCTTCACGGTCACGAACCGCCCGCCCATGACGGTCAGGGTCGCGGCCGCGGCCCTCCCCGGCGAGGCTGGCACGAACGCACACATCCACGTCGGGCCGATGTTCGGTTGCGAGGTGCCCTTCAAGTCCGATTGTGAGTCCTTCACCTCCGGCTTCTGCCCCGTCGACGGCGGTTCCACGCCGCCGTTCTGACCGCCTCAGTGCCCGTTCTGCGCGGCGGCGGACTTCTTGAAGTCGATGAAGGTGACGCCGTTGACGGAGGGCGCCGCGTGGCGCCGCGGCGCCGCGGCGCTCGCCGCGTGGTGCGCGGGCGTCGGCGCTGGCGGCGGCGGCGGCAGCGCCGTGAGCGCGAGCAAGACGTGCCGGTCGTCGCTGGGCTTCATGATCAGCGTCTGCGAGAGCGTCTCGAAGCCCGCGCTGCGCACGATCACGGAGTACGATCCGGGTGAGGCGTCGAGGAACATGGGCGAGCGATCGGCCATCTTCTGGCCGTCGATGAAGATCTCGGCGTCGACGGGCTCGGTCGTGATCTCGATGCGGCCGGGCGCGTGCAGGATCGCGTGGCGGATGAACGCGAAGGCGCACGCGCCCACGACGAGCAGGCCGCCCACGACGAGCGGCAGGCGCGTGCGCCACTTGCCGTGCTCCTTGGGCATGACGATGCGCGCGCGCGCCGGCTCCGTCGCGACCGAGATCGTGCGCTTCGGCTCGAGCACGGTCGGCATGTTGACGACGACTTCCTCCTCGACGGGGATGTAGTCGATGGCCTGCTGCACCTCGGACATCTCCTGCCAGCGGTCGTCGCGCTTCTTCTCGAGCGCGCGCATGACGACGTCCTGCGCGCGCGACGGGATCACGAGATCGGGGCGGCGCTGGCGCGGCGGCATGACCGGATCGCGCAGGTGCATGAGCAGCGCGCGCGCGACGTCGTCGGCGCGGAAGGGCACGTCGCCCGTGAGCACCTGGTACATGAGGCCGCCGAAGGCGTAGATGTCGTCGCGCGCGTCGGGCGGCTGTCCCTGCGCCTGCTCGGGCGGCATGAACTCGGGCGTGCCGCACACGCCCTCGGCGCCGCCGATGTTGCCGGGCGCGCTCGCGATGCCGAAGTCCGACAGCTTGACGAACTCGACGGGCCCGCTCGGGCCGTCCTTGTGGCCGACGAGCACGTTCTCCGGTTTGACGTCGCGGTGGATGATGCCGCACGCGTGCGACGCCGCGAGCGCGCTCGCGAGCTGCGCGAGCAGCGGCTTCGCGCGCGCCCACGGCAGCGGGCCCTCCTTCTCGAGGATGTCGTAGAGCGTCGCGCCCTCGACGTACTCCATCGCGAGGTAGACCTGCCCGTCGTCGGCGCGGCCGCTGTAGAAGATGTCGATGACGTTGTCGTCGTGGATCTCGGCGGCGATGCGCGCCTCGCGCAAGAAGCTGTCGACGACGTTCTGATCGTTCGCGAGCTCCGGCAGCAGCACCTTGAGCACGATCGTCGCGCCGACGCCCAGGTGCTCGGCGAGGTAGACGCCGCCCATCGCGCCCTCGCCCAGCTTCTTGATGATGCGATAGCGCTGCGAGAGGACCTGGCCAACCAGGGGATCCGGCACGACACCCGTGAGGCCCATGAGGCTTGGTCAGCGTAACACCGGCCCGATGTCTTGGGGAGCTTGTGGCGCCGCGCCCGCGTCACGTTCGTGGCGCGGTTCACGTCGCGTTGACGGCGCGCGCGGCGCCGGGACGATCTCGCACCTCGAGGGGATCGCGATCAGCTGCACGCTGCGGACGCACGTCGCCGACGTCCCAAGCTGGGCGCACGCGCTGCGCCTGCGACGTCGTGCTAGCGTCGTCGCTTCGTCGGAGGCGCCGTCATGAACGATCTGGATTTCACGGGCAAGCACGTCGTGGTGAGCGGTGGCACGGGCGCGCTCGGACGCGCCGTCGTCGAGGCGTTCGTCGCCGCGGGCGCCGTCTGTCACGTCCCCCACCGCGGCGCGGCGCCTGGCGAACTTCGCGCATCGGATCGCTTGCGCCTCGTCCCCGGCGTCGAGCTCGCCGACGAGGCGCACGTCATGCGCTTTTACGGCGACCTGCCCGCGCTGTGGGCGTCGGTGCACGCTGCGGGCGGGTTCGCGGCCAAGCCCGCGACGGCGACGACGCTCGCCGACCTGCGCGCGCAGCTCGATCAGAACCTCGCGAGCGCGTTCCTGTGCTCGCGCGAGGCCGTGCGTCGCATGGGCGCCGGCGGCGGCCGCGTCGTCAACGTCGCCTCGCGCGCCGCGCTCGAGCCCGCGGGCGGCTCGCTCGCCTACACGATCTCGAAGGCCGGCGTGGTCGCGCTCACGCGCGCGCTCGCCGACGAGGTAAGGAGCGCGGGCATCTTGGTGAACGCCGTCGTGCCGTCGACGATCGACACGCCCGCGAACCGCGCCGCCATGCCGAGCCCCCCCGAGGTCGTCGCGCGCTGGAGCAAGCCCGCCGACATCGCGGCGACGATCCTGTGGCTCGCGAGCAGCGCCAACCGCCTCACGACGGGCGCGGCGCTGCCCGTCTGAGCGCGCGGTGGATACCGCGCTCACCTGTGAATTGAAACCGTCCAGAAATGAGAGGCGGACAACAAAAAACAGTCGACGACAATTCGATGACAATTGAACGCGTACATTGCGCACATGCAGATTTCGTCACTGGTCGTCGGGACTTACCTGGTGATCCTCCTGGCCCTCGCCGCCTACGGATTCCACCGGACGTCGCTGGTCTGGATGTACTACCGCTTCCGCAACAAGCGGCCCCGGCCCCTCGGGATGTTCTCCGACCTGCCGGGCGTGACGGTCCAGCTGCCGCTCTTCAATGAGATGTACGTCGTCGAGCGCCTGCTCGACGCCGTCGCGGGCATCCGCTACCCGCGCGACCGTTTCCAGATCCAGGTACTCGACGACTCGACCGACGAGACGCAGGAGATCTGCAAGCGCAAGATCGCCGACCTCGCGCGCCGCTTCCCCGACCTCGAGATCGAATACGTCCACCGCGTCGATCGCTCGGGCTTCAAGGCCGGCGCGCTCGAGAACGGCCTCAAGACCGCCAAGGGCGAGTTCATCCTCATCTTCGACGCCGACTTCCTGCCGCTGCCCGACGTGCTCGAGCGCAGCATCCACTACTTCCTCGACCCCAAGGTCGCCGTCGTGCAGTGCCGCTGGGAGCACGTCAACCGCGACTTCTCGGCGCTGACCGAGGTGCAGGCCCTCATGCTCGACGGGCACTTCATCATGGAGCACGCGGGCCGCAACTGGTCGGGGCGCTTCTTCAACTTCAACGGCACGGCCGGCATGTGGCGCCGGTCGGCGATCGCCGACGCGGGCGGCTGGCAGCACGACACGCTGACCGAGGACATGGATCTTTCGTACCGCGCGCAGCTGCGCGGCTGGAAGTTCGTCTACGTCCCCGAGATCACGGCGCCCGCCGAGCTGCCCGTCGAGATGTCGGCGTTCAAGTCGCAGCAGTTCCGCTGGGCCAAGGGCTCGGTGCAGGTGGCGCGCAAGCTGCTGCCGACGATCCTGCGCTCGAACGCGACCTTCGCGCAGAAGTCCGAGGCGTTCTTCCACCTCACGAACAACCTCGCGTACCCGCTGCTCGTCGTGCTGTCGCTGCTGCTGCTGCCGAACCTCGCGCTGCGCACGCACCACGGCTGGCGCGAGGTCCTCATGATCGACCTGCCGCTGTTCTTCGGCACGACGATGTCGATCGCGTCGTTCTACCTGGCGTCCGAGCGCGAGATCGCGCTCATGCGCAACCCGGGCGCGCGGCCGAAGTTCCAGTGGTCGGTGCTCAAGCGCCTGCCGCTCGTCATGTCGGTCGGCATCGGCCTGTGCATCAACCAGACGCGCGCCGTGCTCGAAGCGCTCGCGGGCCGCGAGACCGAGTTCGTGCGCACGCCGAAGCACGGCGTCCGCGGCAAGCTCGAGAAGTGGTCGAGCAAGAAGTACCGCGCCGCCAAGTCCATCACGCCGTTCATCGAGCTCGGCATGGCGGCCTACTTCGTCATCGCGCTCGGCGTCGCCGTCAAGCACGGCCACTACATGTCGATGCCGTTCCTCGGCCTCTTCCTCGCGGGCTTCGGCTACGTGGGCTGGGTGTCGCTGTGGCAGGGCGGCATCGGCCTCGCCGTTCGCGACACCTTCGCGCGTATGTTCAGCCGATTCGGATCCCGCCGCGAGGTCGCGACGGCGCCCGCCCAACTGAACCGCGAACGCACCTTGCTCGACGAAGCTCGCACGGGCGCGAAGTGTACCAGCACGCCCGTGCGACGGGCCGCCCGAGCGGCTACTGAACCTGGACGGCGGCGACCGACGAGGCGCCGCGCGCATCGTCCGCGTCGCTATCGAACGCCACGTCGCGCGTCGCGACCGACTTCGCGTTCATGACGACGAAGGG
>DATAZS010000493.1:0-5154 GCA_036271915.1 Polyangia bacterium | reverse complement strand
GAGCCGCGAGCGCGCGCGCCGCTGGCCGCGATCGATGTCGGCGCTGTCCACGCACGACAGCAAGCGCGGCGAGGACGCCTCGGCGCGCATCGCCGTCCTGTCGGAGGTTCCGGCCGAGTGGCGGCAGACCGTCGCGCGCTGGTCGCGCAAGACCGAGCCCCACAAACGCCCCGTGAGCGAGGCCGGCGCCGCCGCGCCGTCGCGCCGCGACGAGTACACCTTCTATCAGGCGCTCGTGGGCGCCTGGCCCTTCGGCTGGAACGGCCAGGACGGCGACGGCCGCTCCGAGCTGCGCGCGCGCGTGGGCGCCTTCATGCGGAAGGCGGCGCGCGAGGCCAAGGTCGAGACCTCGTGGATTCGTCCCGACGAGGCCTATGAAGAGGGGCTTGCCGCCTTCGTCGAGGGCGCGCTGTCCGACGACGGCTTCATGGCGGACGTCGCGCGATGGAGCGCGCGCATCGACGTCGCCGGCGCGACGAACGGCCTCGCGCAGACGCTGCTCAAGCTCTGCCTCCCTGGCGTGCCCGACACCTTTCAAGGCGCCGAGCTGTGGAACCAGAGCTTCGTCGATCCCGACAACCGACGCCCCGTCGACTTCGGGGTGCGCCGCAAATTCCTGGCGGAGATCACGGCGCGCGCCGAGGATCCGTCGGCGTTGAGCCGCGACCTGCGCGCGCGGTGGACGGACGGCGCGATCAAGCTCTACCTGACCCACGTCGCGTTGCGCACGCGCACGCGGCTCGCCGATCTGTTCCGCGGCGGCGACCACGAGCCCCTCGACGGCGGAGAGCACGTCGTCGCGTTCGCGCGAAGGTCGGGCGCGCGTCGGATCGTGGTCGTCGTGCCGCGGCTCACGACGTCGCTCGTCGACGACACGCGGCCTTGGGCCGTGGGCGACATCTGGCGCGGCGCCACGATCGACCTGCGCCCCGGCTCGTATCGCGACGCCTTCACGGGCCGCCACCACCGCGCCGATCCGAGCCTGCGGCTCGCCGACGTCCTCGCGGAGCTCCCCGTCGCGCTCCTCGTAGACGAATGAGCGTCTATTCCGCCAGCAGATCCGTGAGCGCGGCGATCGGGATCGCGACGGTGGCGGCCGACGAACGCTTCGCAAGCGGTCGTGCCCGACTTGTGTACCGTCGCGCGCGACTTATTTTGCCTGGGCAGCGATGTCGCGGCAGATAGAAGACTACGCGCTCATCGGAGACACGCAGGCGGCCGCGCTCGTGGCGCTCGACGGATCCATGGATTGGACGTGCCTGCCTCGGTTCGATTCGGACGCCTGCTTCGCGGCGCTGCTCGGTGGCCGCGAGAATGGTCGATGGCGCATCACCCCTCGCGTCGTGCGCGGTCGACCGCGCCGTCGTTACCGCGAGGACACGCTCGTGCTCGAGACCGAGATCGAGGCAGACGGCGGCGTCGTGCGCCTCATCGACTTCATGCCGCTGCGTGGCGCGGCCCCCGACATCGTGCGCATCGTCGAGGGCGTCGAGGGGACCGTCGCGATGGACGTCGATCTGGTCGTTCGCTTCGGGAATGGTCGGATCACGCCTTGGGTGCGTCGACGTGACGACGCGCTCGTCTTGATCGCGGGCGCGGGCGCCCTTTGTCTGCGCGGCGACATCGACGTACGCGGCGAGAACATGGCGACCGAGGCCCACTTCGACCTTCGCGCGGGCGAGCGACGCTCGCTGACGCTGACCTGGTTCCCGTCGCACGAAGATCTGCCGGCGCCGATCGATCCGTTCGCGGCGCTCCGCGAGACCGAGGCGTGGTGGCGCGAGTGGTCGGGACGCTGCAAGTACGAAGGTCCGTGGCGGGAGGCCGTGGGGACGTCGCTCCGCGTGCTCAAGGCGCTGACGTTCGCGCCCACGGGAGGGATCGTCGCCGCGCCGACGACCTCCCTGCCCGAATGGCCGGGCGGCGCGCGCAACTGGGACTACCGGTACTGCTGGCTGCGCGACGCGACGCTCACCATCTACGCGCTCATGTTGGGTGGCTACGTCGAAGAGGCCGAGTCTTGGCGCGAGTGGCTCTTGCGAGCGGCCGCGGGCGACCCGGACGATCTGCAGATCATGTACGGCGTCCAGGGCGAGCGACGCCTTCCCGAATACGAGGCGCCGTGGCTCGCGGGCTTCGCTGACTCGAAGCCCGTCCGCATTGGCAATGCGGCGCACGACCAACTGCAGCTCGACGTCTTCGGCGAGCTCGAGGACGCGCTCTTCCAAGCACGCCGGCTCGGCATCGCGCCGGACGAGTGGGCGTGGTCGCTCGAAAAGAACCTGCTCGCGGTCCTCGCGCGCCGCTGGAAGGATCCCGATCACGGCATCTGGGAGGTGCGTGGCCCCCTCCGTCACTTCGTTCATTCGAAGGTCATGGCGTGGGTCGCCTTCGATCGCGCCATCAAGTCGGTCGAGCGATTTGGCCTCGACGGCCCGGTCGACGAGTGGCGCGCGCGACGCGACGAGATTCACGCGGAGGTGTGCGCGCGCGGCTACGACGCGCGCCGGAAAAACTTCACGCGCAGCTATGAAGAGCAGGGCGTCGACGCGTCGTTGCTGCTGTTGCCGCTCGTGGGCTTCTTGCCGATCGACGATCCGCGGATCGCGGGAACGGTGGCGGCCGTCGAGAGAGAGTTGCTGCACGAAGGTCTCGTGCTCCGCTACCTGATCGACGACACAGGCGACGCGGACGGGCTGCCGCGGGGCGAGGGCGTCTTTCTGCCGTGCAGCTTTTGGTTGGTTGACGTCTACGTGCAGCAGGGCCGTGACGACGACGCCGCACGGCTGTTCGAGCGGCTGCTCGGGATCCGCAACGATCTCGGATTACTGTCGGAGGAGTACGATCCGACGTCGCGCCGCCTGCTCGGAAATTTTCCGCAGGCCTTCTCGCACCTGTCGCTCGTCAACACGGCGTACAACCTGAGCGCCCACCCCAACAGCCCCGCCCGGCACCGCGGCGACGGCCACGACGAGCCGCCGCCGTCCGTCTAACCTGACTTCGTTCAATGGGTGTTACGCTGAGCGCGGCATGACCGTGCGCAGCGCGCTGTCCTCGCTCGCATTGCCAATCCCGGTTTTGCGGCTCGGCCGAGCGGTCTACGTCGCCTACGGCGCGCTCACGATCGCGGCCGTCATGCTCGTCCTGTGGGCCGTGACGGGCTTCGTGCGGAACGCGCGCCGCGCCGTCGCGCTTCAGCGCGCGGCGTCGCGGCTCATGCTCGCCGCCCTCGGCTGCCGCTTCTTCGTGCGCGGCGCGCCGCCCGCGCGCGGGGGTGGCGCGTGCGTGTTCGTCGCGAACCATACCTCGTACCTCGACATTCCGCTGATTCTCGCCGCGCTCGACTGCGACTTCGCCTTCGTGACGAAGCACGAGCTCCTTGAGTGGCCGATCATCTCGCGCATCACGCGCGCGGGCGCGCACATCCCCGTCGACCGCGACCGCGTCGAGTCTCGCGGCGCCGTCGTCGCGCGCATCATCAAGACGCTGCGCGCGGGCCGGCGCGTGCTCATCTTCCCCGAGGGAACGTTCTCGTTCGACGATCGCCTGCGTCCGTTCCACGCGGGTGCGTTCAAGAGCGCCGTCGCCGCGGGCGTGCCCGTCGTGCCCATCGCGCTCGCGGGCGTCGCGGGCGTCTGGTCGCAGCACGCCCACTTCCCCCGCGCGGGTCGCGTCGAGATCTGGGTAGGCGATCCGCTCGACGTGCCCGCTAACGATAGTGCCGCGCTCGTCGAGGCGCTCCGGAGCGAGGCGCACAGGTTCATCGCCGCCCACGTGCTGCCTGTCTCGAAGCGCGACGACTCCGTCTGAGCGCCGACAGCTACGTCCGAAGTCTCGCGGTGCGTGTAGACTTGGTCTCGTGCGGGCGATTGTGGTCATCCTTTCGCTGGCGGTGTTGGTCGGTTGCGGCGCGCGAAGCCTCGCGCCCGCGAAGATCGAGAAAGACGCTGGGCCGGACGTACAGGCGGCCACGGACGCGGGCGATGCGCCGGCCGCGGATGCGCGCTGCGCGTCGCCGACCGTCTGTAACGACGATCCAACTCAGCGGACGCCGGCCGGCACCTGCACGCCGGCCGGTGACTATTGGTACTGCGAGTGCGCGCCCGGCTTCTCGATTAATCCGAAGACCTCGCTCTGTCGCCCCGGGACGGCCTGCGTCGCGGCAGCCGCCGACGAGTGGCTCTTTCGAATGTCGTTCGACGCCTCCGACTGCGCGACGCGCACCGCTTCCTCGTGCGACAGCGGCAGCCCAGGACAGGATCCCGTGTCAGCAGCGGCGTTGGCGCTTCCGGGGCCGCAGTGCACGCTGCCCGCCGACCTCACGGTCCGCATCGAGCTCGCCGTGGGCTGCCCCACGTTGCTCGAGGCTCGAGGCCCGAGTGAAGGAAACACCCTCAATTCGTACTACCTCGACTACCTCCAATGTCTCGCGGCGTCTCTCGACAGCGCGCGCCTCGCGTGCGCGGGAGCGAGCGACTGTGTCATGGCCGAGTGGGACACGCTCCCGTGAGATCACCGTTCAGCTGACGCCCAGCTCGCGGGCGACTGACGTTTTCGGCCTCAAGCGAGTCGACGACGCCGAGCGACGCCGTGTCCTGGACGAGTTGACCGGCGAAGCAGAGAAGTACCGCCTCGGGTACTGACGCGGGTCCACGCCACGTGACGATGGTGGCTCGCTTGCAAGTATGCCGGATTCGGCATAGTCTGGATCAGTGAGAGAGGGTCGTCCTTCGAAGAAGGCGAGGGGGGACAAGCCGATCGCTTGGCTGCACGGAGAGCTGAGATTCCTCCGATGTCGAGGGAGGCTCGGATCGAGGCGGGGGTGCTGTTGAGGCGGGTGCAGACGGGCGAGAAGATCAGTATGCCGGAGTCGAGGCCCTTGCCGGTCCTGGACCCTCGCTGCCACGAGTTGCGGATCAAGGACATCGAGAAGAAAGCCGAGTGGCGCGTGATCTACTACGTCGGCGAGCTTTCGATTGCAGTGTTGGACATTTTTCAAAAGAAGACGAGAGCGACGCCGGATGACGTCTTGGCGACCTGTCGCCGGCGACTCGCGGCATTCAAGCGAGAGGAAGCACCATGACGAAAGCACAGCGAGAACGACTCGAGCGAGCCGGTTGGAAGATCGGCACGGTCGGAGATCTCCTCGAGTTG